>JAHDFX010000014.1:24950-49161 GCA_020627965.1 Saprospiraceae bacterium
CCAGTTTTGAAAAAACAAAGAGTAAAACGAGGTTTATTCCACAGGTTAGCACAATAAATGTAATGCTTGGAGGGTATTTTACTAATGTAAAAAATGAAATTAAGTCCTTATAGTCATTCAACTGGTAATCTACACATAAATCTATTCTTTGCTTTCTTGTACTTCTAATAGGTAGCGATTGAGTTTTTCCTGCCATTTTTCTACCATCCTGACTGCGTTTTTCAGCGTCAGTTTTTTATTAGACAACTGCGTAAAAAAGCCGCCATTACGTTGAAAATAAGGAAATGGCTCAACTAGTAATTTAAAATTATTGTCATTGGCAATTAGACCAGTAATATTGGCATTACGATCATTGGAAAGCTGACGATAGTCTACCACCACAAACAAACGATCTTTCAGGTCAATAGAAACGGATTGCCCTTTTGTGTCTGTAAGACATGTAAGTTCATTTCCTTCTATTACTTCAGTAGTACAAACATCAGGCATAAAGTAGACTTTAGAGAAGGTATATTTCTGCTGGAAGGCTTTTCGTAGTATGTTTTCCAATTCGTCTCGCTCGGCTTTGATCTTTGGAATTTCTTTGTCCCTGATCCGTTGTTTTTGTGCTTCACTGGCATCTGGACTGGCAAGAATACCTTTCAATTTTTTCAGGGCTTTATCCTGTGTTTTCAAACGAACAATAAGCACCCCGTCTTTGAAAGCTTCTATATACTGACGTGCTTTCATTTTTCTTTGAACACGTGTCAGTTCTACATCCTGATTGAGAATATCAATGGGTTTATCCTGTGCCAGTACTATTGACACCGTAAGACAAACAAGTAGAATTAAGCTCAGTAGATTTTTCATAGTTTTTATTTAAAAAAAGTCCCACCAGAATAACTGATGGGACTTTTTAATATTTTGCAAGTAAGCGTTTTTAAGTAAGTGCTAGGACTGAATTGGACAGAATTAAATTTAAAATAAGCCTTCAATAACTTTTTCTTCAGTGATCCCGGCAGCTTCCGCTTTATAATTTCGAACAATACGGTGGCGAAGCACATATTTGGCGATAGCCTGAACATCTTCTATATCCGGTGAATATTTACCGCTAATGGCTGCATGAGTTTTAGCACCAAGCACCAAATATTGCGAAGCACGTGGACCTGCCCCCCATGATATATAATCGTTAACAGTCTGTGTAGCCATCTTTTTCCCCGGACGGGTTTTTGAAGCCAGCCCCACAGCGTATTCCAATACATTGTCAGCAATAGGAATTTTACGGATCAAGTTCTGATAGGCAATGATCTGTTCGCCTGTCAATACATTCTTAAGGTCGGCTCTATAATTAGATGTTGTATTTTTTACAACGGCAATTTCTTCTTCGTAGCTAGGATAATCCAATGTAATATTGAACATGAAACGGTCTAACTGAGCTTCGGGAAGTGGGTAAGTTCCTTCTTGCTCGATAGGGTTTTGAGTTGCTAAAACCAAGAAAGGAGCGGGTAATTTATGTGCTTCTCCGCCAAAAGTTACTACTCTTTCCTGCATTGCTTCCAGCAAGGCTGCCTGAGTTTTTGGTGGTGTCCGGTTGATCTCATCTGCCAACAGAATATTGGTAAATACCGGGCCTTTATTGAATTGAAATTGTCTGTCTTCGTTTAATATCTCTGCTCCGGTGATGTCTGAAGGCATCAAGTCGGGTGTAAATTGTATGCGTTTGAAATTCAGATCCAGTACCTCTGCAATTGTGCTGACCAAAAGTGTTTTTGCAAGTCCAGGTACTCCAACCAGCAGGCTGTGTCCATTACTAAACAAGGAAATCAATACATTTTTGACTACTTCATCCTGCCCGACAATTACTTTTCCGATTTCGTTTTTGAGGTCTTTATAGGACTGCGCCAGAGCGTCTACTGCTTCAGAATCTGATTTAAAATTCATTTTCGTTTTTTGTTTTGTATGCTAATACGTTCGTTGAAAGACTGTCTATTAGACGGACTTTTAGTGAAACGGATTACAAATGTAAAGGTTGCAATTGTTTTTGCAGGAATTTTAAGGAATTAATTCGCAACTCCTTTTTCTACCCATTTTTTCATGTTAGGACATTGCTTATATTCATCATCCAGTTGAATGTAAGTTTTGCCTACTTTTTTATCAATCCAATCACTTAGGTGCAAACCTTTTTTACGTTCTATGGCTGCTGTCTGAATTTTAGCATAATCATCGTCCAGATTTGCCTTATGCGGATCGGAATAAGAACGAAGATGCACAATGCGGAATTGCTGTTCACCACGAGCGTCATAAAATTCCAGTGGTTTTGAAATTTCGTCAACTTCCATCCCGTCAATAGCAAAATAAACCTCTGTAGGCAAGTCGCCTACTTCAAACAGTGTTGTCCCAGTTTTGGGGTTCAACATCAATCCGGCATTATTCTTACTTTGCTCATCTTCTGAGTATTTTTTGACTGCTCTTGTAAAGGAGATAGAATCATTCATGATTAAATTCCTTACAGTATCCAGTTTAGCTTTTGCCAGATCAATATCATCAAAGGTAATTTTGGGTCTGATGAGGATATGACGGGCATATACTGTATTACCTCGTCTTTCTACATTTTGAATAAAATGATAGCCAAATTCTGTTTTGACAATTGGAGAGTATTCTTCATTTTTTAGCCTGAACAATGCTGCTTCAAATTCAGGCACCATTACACCACGCTTTACCCAGCCAAGGCTACCGCCCTGCTGTGCAGACCCCGGATCATCAGAATATTTGCTGGCTAAAGCAGCAAAATCTTCACCATCTTCTACTATTCTTTTCCGAAGATCGTCAAGTTTCTTATAAGCTTTTTCTAGTTCTTCTTCGTTTACTTTTGGTTTAATAACGATCTCTCCCAGCTCTACTTCTGCATTGAAATAGGGCAAGCTATCACTTGGAATACTATTGAAAAAATCACGGACTTCAGATGGGGTAACATCTACCTGTTCGAGTACTGTACTTTGCATACGTTCTGTCATCATCTGTTGCTCCATGTCAATTCGATAGCGCTCTCTCATTTCCAGCACGCTCATCCCGTAATAAGACTCAAACTGTTCATAGCTTCCTCCCATCATACCCAGAATATATTCAATACGGGAATTGATCTGTTGTTCTACTTCTTCTTCGCTCACGACGAGACTATCTTTATCAGCTTGAGCCAGTAATAATTTTTGTACAAAAAGCTGATCTGCGATCATGCATCGAGCTTCAGGCGGAACACTACCTTGCTGAGATTCCATCAGGCGGAATTGTTCCTCTACTTCTGATTGAAGCACAATACGGTTGTCGATAACACCGATGATCTTGTCAAGAATCTGACGGTCTTGTGCCTTCAAACTAAGGCTCGCCAATAAAAGCGTTATTATTAATAGGAATGTTTTATTCATTATATCGTTCTAATAGATTTCTATATTCTTTTTATTTAAGGCTTTGTCGTAAAGTTCGTCTTCTGTTTCTTTTAAAAGGTTCTTTTTCTTCTTTTTCAAAATAACCTTTGATAAGTCATCTTTTACATATGAAAAAGGGGCAGATTTCTTAGCACTACGCACCTCATTCAAACGCAGATAGTAGCGATACTCACGATCTTTGACATAAATATCTCTTTCGTTTTTCTTATAGTACTTATCCTTAAACGCACCTTTGGGCAGTTTCGCTTCCAGCTCGTTAAATTCTATCCATAAACTATCGTTCATAGAATATTCTACTGCATATTTTTTGGCGTAACCGATCAGGTTTTGGAAATAAGTTTCTTTTCTCAACGTCCACCAACGATTCAGGCTGCTACGTTCAGGCACATCTCGCTCTACTTTTATGTAATAGCAACGGGCAATGTTATCCTTCAACTCATAACGCTTTTTATTCTCGTTGTAGTACTTTTTCATTTCTTCCAAAGTCACTGTTGTATCCAGTTTTTCTTTGAGCAGTTGTTCTTTGTAGGTGTTTAAGACTAAAGATTCCCGATAATTTTCAACTAATCTATTGATATTGTCGTCTTTATCCATACTGTTTTTGGCACCTTTGGTCATCACCTTATCGCGTAGCCAACCCTGAACATAAGAGTTCACAATAAGGGCACTATCTTCAGGGCTCGTTGTTGATGTCACTAATCCATCTAAATCTGAGAGATAAAGTACTTCATCATATGCACGTGCCAGTGGGTTTTCTCCGGCTGTTGACGTGCTTTCTTTGCATGAATTCAAACAAAAAACAACAATACATAATACAAATGTGATTGCGCTAGAAAATTTCATATTTTAGGTTCTGGTGAAGAGGGGTCGTTTCATCCGTCTACTTCTTGAATAGACTCTTAAGTACATCTTCATTAACTTTGGTGGTGTATTGTTTTGCTAATTTTTCCACCCATTCTTTCTCCAGTTTATCTTGGTAATCAGCTACTACATAACCTCTTGCCTTATCAAAAGGCTTTTGTTCAGGAGGTAGTATTTCATCAATTTTGACAAAAGTAGTTTTATTATCTTTTACAACCGGAGCAGATGTTTTCCCGGCTTTCCAAACTACATTTTTCAATGCTTCATTGCTATCTTTTTCTGTTGTACCTTCTTCTATAGAAACCAGATCGCCTTTTTTATTTATTTTGGCCAATACAACAGATGCAGATTTTCTAGATGCTAGTTTTCTAGTTTTTGCGGCTACTTTGGGGTTGGGTGAATTGATCGTATAAGTTGTCACCTTAGCTCTGCTATCCCATTTATATTCCTCCTTATTAGCTTCGTAATAAGCTTTCAACCCTTCTTCATCCTTTGAAGCCTTGTCCCAAACTTCGCGCTTGGTAGCTTCAAAGAGCAGAATACCTTCTTCATATTCTCTCATTAATGCACGGAATTCAGGGTATTTTTTCTCCAGTTGGCTTTTTTCATATTTCATAGCTTCATCGCCAACATACCCTTCTAGCAATTCTGTGGCTCCTGCTTCTGCTCCCTTTCTTCTCAGGCGCATTCTCGCAGAACGATTTTTTTCCAAATACATATAGAAATCACCTAATGTCAGTGTTTTTTCTCCAAATTTGAATAAAGGTTTTTCTCTACCGTCTTTTGGAGCTTTCCAGTCAGCATCAAAGAATTTATTATTTAAACCAGCAAAGAAGGCTTTTTTATTAGCTTCATTATAACTAAAGTTCGCTCCTTTCTTAATGGTCTCTATCATAGCATTTTTAGCTAAATTGAAACGGGCATCACGTTTTACTTTAGCCAGTAATGCAGGTTTTTCAGTTTCATAGTCTGCAATGCCTTTTTTGGAAACACGCTTGATAATATGCCATCCCAGGCTGCTTAAAACCGGTTTGGAAATATCACCATCTTTCTGCAAAGAAAATGCAGCATCTTCAAAAGCCTGTTCATAAGTATTAATACCAAAACGTTGGACAGTACCGCTTTTTGCAGCTGTAGGTTTGTCGTCGGAATTAGCTTTTGCTAAAGTTGCAAAATCAGCCCCTTTCACTAATTGCCCGTATAAATCATCTACTTTTTGCTTGGCTTCAGCCTTTTGTTCCGGGCTTGCTTTTTCGGGTATTCGGATCAAAATATGTGCTACGTCAATCTCTCCACGTGCAGGGCGACGACTAGTTGGCATAACAATATGATAGGCAGAGTTTGTTTTTATAGGCCCGACATAAGTGTTTAGCTTTGTATTATAAGCCGCTGATTCAAAATCATACATATTTGGCAACTGTAATGCCGTAAAATACCCCAGATCACCATTGCGTTTTTTGGTAGGTGTGTGGTCGGAATACTTAGAAGCTAATTTGCCAAAATCGCCTCCGGCATCTAGTTCTTTTTTCACTTTCATGATTTTCTGAAAGGCTTTCAGTGTATCTTCTGGTGTATTTTTCTTAGCAATTTTCACCATAATATGGCTCACCTGAACTTCTTCTTTAGAACGTTTGTGTGCTTCTTTTACCAACTTTTCTGTTACTTGCCTGTCCAGCAAATAGGTATTAGATAATTGGCGACGATAACCATCTAGCTCTCTTTGTAATTGCTTGTCTTCCGCCAGCCCCATTTCTTTAGCCTTGGCTACTTTAAGCTTAAATTTTTTATACAATTCCAGATAATCCCTTAAAGATTTCTCTTTGTAATTAGCTTCCTCACCATTTGTTTTTTCATAAATATAAATAAACTCCGAGACGGGCACTTCCATGTCCGCAACCGTAAAAAGTGTGCGTTCATCATCGTATTGGGCAAAAGCACCTAAATATCCCAGAAAAAAGAGAATTAGAACAATAGTTTTTTTCATCAGTATGTTCATTTGTTGTATTACCAGAAATTACTTGAAAAATTCAATTGGCAAAGGTAAGCAATTGAACAGAATTACTTTTCATTAGTAAGCAGTTAATTCTGTCTAATGGGCTTATTATTAGACTTTGGACGAAAGTTGAGTACTTAAGTAGTGGAGTAGTCAGGTGATTGATTTTTAATTAATTAACATTTAATTTAAAATTAAACAAATTCACGTCAACACTAAATATTGATTGTCAATGTGCTAACTTAGTCAACTACTTAACCAGTTATACTGCATAGCTCTGGTTTTACCAGCTCTTCTAAAGCAAAAACCTGAAGCTTGAATTTTGATAGTTCCTCGTTTTAGAGATTGTCTAATCTTTTCTTGCTGAGGCAACTTTCCATTGCGGGTCTTTAACCTTAGCATAGCCTCTAGGTGCCTTAAAAAGAGCAGCTTTGAGCGTGCGCTCCCTGATAATTTCCGCAGTTATTTCCAGATATTCATTATTATTTTCATAAACAAATTTGATAGGTAGAGCACCTGTTTTTTGTATACAAAAATCCCAGAAACGATATTTATGTGCAGCAAAAGATTCAGGATTTAATGGATATTGGGGGTGGAAATAATATAGAATAGTTCCTTCTGTTGTTTTGACTTCCAAAAGATCACATTTCCAGCTTTTGATTCGTTTAGCCTTTCTAGTTATTTTATAGGAAATAACTTCTCCGGGGGGGGCTTTCTTTAAGTATATCCATAACAAGGCCCGTACTTCCTTCTTGGTACTATGGAGTGTATCTCCTCCAGAGTAATAGCTGGTTTTTTCCCAGGCACCATTAAGTTTACTTTTATATTTTCCTGATTTGAAATAGTAAATTTGTTGGTTGCCCATTAATTTTTTGACTTCCTTTGGACTCAGTTTTTCGGTTTTATCCTTGTATTTGAAGGCATACCTTACAGTCCCTTCAAAATTACCATTTTGTCCATAGGTATAGGAGCATATACTCACAATTAGTGCAGTTATTATAAGCGGAGTCTTCATAAGTTAAGTCAGGTTTTAAGTATTTCATTTAGCTTGAACACCTTAAGGTAATAAAGGCATTTTATTGTAAATGAGTTGGTTGCTTATTATCTTTGATTACAAAAATAATAAAATGTCTTAACTGTATAAAAATGGATACTAATTAAATGTATATTTTTACATTTAAATGATAGAGTTGTTTTAAAGTGGTTTATTCTATTTTGTTTCATAATCTTCCACCAGCATCACTACTCTGCTATAACTCTTCAAACCTTCACTTACTCCCTGCGACTTCAAATAGCCATCATAAGCCCAATCGTGAAAAGCTTGAAAAAAAGCAGGATATTCAGCCCAACTCTTCTTTAAAGATTTCAGGTCATTTAGAATACCAGAAGAGAATTGGGCTTCGAGTTCATTGTAAGCCTCTCTGTCTAGCCCTCGTAAAGCTGACCTCAAATATCGCCAGTAAGAATATTCTCCGGCATATCGAATGTATGGATCATCAGAGCGTTTACAGGCTAAATAAGCCCAAAAGTTACAAGTTCCTTCATCTCCATGACCATAACCGTGTGCCATTTCATGGGCAATGGTAAAAGGCTGAGATAAAGGATGCAAACTACCGTCAATATTTCCTTCCCCAATGAATGGAATATAAATACCTGCGGAACTGAATCGACGCAAGGTCCCTTTTGGGAAAATTTGTCGGGCACGAACATTTCCAGGCGCAGTATAGCCGTTTTCTCTCAATGCGCTCTCCAGCAAGACTCGCATGTCGTCTTCCAACTTAACTGGCAGATTGGGTTCCAATGCTTCATCATTTAAAGTAAGGTTACGCCTTAACGAATCCAATAATATTGTTCGTTCAATAAATGCTGTTTTTATTTCTTCTGTGCTAAGGGGATGAGGTTTCAGGTTTAGTTGGGTTTCCAGGGGTATTCGGGCATAATTGAAACCCCATAGCCACATAAATAATACAATGAAGCCACTTACAAAAGCCAATAAAGATAAAGCAGTATTTCCTAATCGCTGTTTCCAGCTCCGCTTCCGTTTTATAGCTTTTACGATAGTTGAAACCAGCCAAACCAGCAATACTAATGCTAATAAATGGAACAAAGGAAAAGGCAAACGAGTCACTGTATAATCAAATATTCCACGTATAACGGAGAATAAAGCCCTTGAATAAAATTGCTCTACAAAGCCCGGGAAAGCTCCTAATACCCAACGGATTAAAAGTGTAATTGCCCCTAAAATGATCCAAATAAAACGATAATCTATTCTCTTTTTCATGCTTTTTGCAAAATAGGAAAATATTTTTGACCTTATAAAAATAAATTTTAGCGAAAATTCGCTATGTGTCAAAAAAAATACTTTTATTTGTAGCGAATTTTCGCAACAAATGAGTTGTCGAGTTCGTATATTATTTAAAAATTTCAATTTTTATACAATCATAATAAATACTGACATGAGCAAAAAGGCATCACAGGTAAATGACCTAAAAAAAGACTGGATCGAAAATCCCCGTTGGGCTGGTATAAAGCGCCCGTATTCTGCAGAGGAAGTCGTGAATTTGCGTGGTTCGATACAAGTAGAATACACGCTGGCTCGTAAAGGGGCGGAAAAACTTTGGGATGGACTCAATAATACAACAACTTCAGAAGCGATTTGTGGTTTGGGTTGTATGACTGGCAACCAGGCGATACAAACTGTTGAAGCTGGTTTAAAGGCAATTTATTGTTCTGGCTGGCAGGTAGCTGCTGATGCTAATACTGCTGAAGCGATGTATCCGGATCAGTCTTTATATCCTGTTGATGCAGTGCCTCGTTTGGTACGCCGACTAAATAATGCACTTTCTCGTACTGACCAAATTCATTGGATGAATGACAATACAGAGAAAGACTGGATGGTGCCTATTGTTGCTGATGCAGAAGCTGGTTTTGGTGGCAATCTCAATGCCTTTGAGTTGATGAAGCATATGATTATGGCTGGTGCTGCCGGTGTGCATTGGGAAGATCAGCTATCTTCTGCTAAAAAATGTGGGCATCTTGGCGGTAAAGTTTTGGTTTCTACTCAGGAAGCTATTAATAAACTGGTTGCTGCACGTCTGGGAGCTGATGTTATGGGGGTTCCGACTGTTGTTATTGCACGTACAGATGCTGATGCAGCTACTTTACTAACCTCTGATGTAGATGAGCGTGATCGTCGTTTTTGTACAGGTGAGCGTTCTCATGAAGGCTTTTATTATGTAAACAATGGTATTGATGCCTGTATAGCGAGAGGTTTAGCCTATGCTCCATATTGTGATCTGCTTTGGATGGAGACTGGCCGCCCGAATCTGGAACAGGCTCGACGTTTTGCAGAAGCTATTCACAAAGAATATCCAGGTAAGCTACTGGCTTATAATTGTTCTCCGTCATTTAACTGGAAGGCTAATCTGGACGATGATACCATGAAAGTTTTCAGAGAAGAATTGGCAAAAATGGGCTTCAAATTCCAGTTTATTACGCTAGCCGGCTGGCATGCCCTGAATAATAGTATGTTTGAAATAGCACATGCCTACCAGAAAGAAGGTATGTATGCTTATTCTCAATTGCAGGAACGTGAGTTTGGCAATGAGGTATTAGGATATAGAGCTACTCGTCATCAGTCATTCGTAGGAACAGGATATTTTGATGTAGTACAAAAAACCATTACACAGGGGAAAGCTTCTACAACAGCCTTACATGGCAGTACAGAAGCAGAGCAGTTTGAAAATGATGAGGTGATGGCGAAGCATTAGAATTACTTGGTAATAAGGGGTTAAAAACATGCTTAAAAGCTGAAGTTTTGAACACTAAAACAATTAGTTCAAGACTTCAGCTTTTTTATATCGGTACAGACTTGCAGATAATGGCGGATAGTCTTAGCTTCGCACCCGAAAAAGAAAGCTATTAAAATTATAGAAAATGCCAGACCAACAGATCGAGAACGTTATAGAGCTAGTAGACATAGAGTTGAAATCATTTAGTGTCTTAGAAAATATTGACAAAGAGGATGCAGATGATCTGATCGATAGTTTCGGACAGGATTATCGTTGTGATACCTACTCAAATCCAGATGGAGAGCTGATGTATATTGCTATGTCTGTCGGTGTGCAGGCAATGAATGATGCAGGCGAACCCATAGAGGTAGAAGGTAATATTCACGCAGAATTCACTTATCATGTAGATGGACTTTCCAGCTATGTCAGGAATAATGGCGATGCTGTTGAAATAGAGCCGGATCTGATGTTTGTACTCATCAATACTTCTTATGCTACTTTGCGAGGTATGTGGGCAGCTAAAGTAGCAGGTACTTTAATGCAGGAACACATCTTTCCTGTAGTTCCTTTAGAGGAATTAATGGATGTGTAGCCTTCGACTACGCTCAGGCTACTTTTGCTGAACAAGGTTTCAACCACCAACCAGAGGTGTTAACTTTACAAAACTAACGGAAGTATCGTCTCCGACCAGTATTTCCTGTTCGAGTGTTTCGGCTTGTATGTTATCAATCAATACGAAATAACCGTTTTTTACAAAAGCATCCAAGGCAATATAAGCCTGCTTTTCTGCATCAATTTTTCTATTGCTTCGCAATTTATAGCCGTTCAAAGTACGTTCTGCATCCGTCGGCTGTATCAATCCATTATAATATTCGGGTAGTTTTTCGTTATATAATTTCACCTCTGCATATACTCGTGCTTCTATAATTTCTTTGACTGTTGTCAATTCATTTTCTACTGCGATCATAATTTCATTTAAGATCTGCCCGGTAGCTGTTTCGTCTTTGATGAGTATGTTTGTCATAATTATTTTTATTGAGACAAGGCATGCCTTGTCTGTACATTTTTTCTCTCAATAAGCAATGCAGCGAACGCTCTCTCCTCTCTCAGCCGAAGGCGGTCTCTCTTCTTTCAGTGAGCAAAGCGAACGCTCTACAGTCTGGTCTTCACATCAAGGGCATCCCGAAAACCATTACCAATTAAATTAAAAGCCAATACCATCACCATAATGGCCAGACCGGGAACAATAGCAGGAAACGGATTATCACTTTTCAATAAAAAACTATAATTCTCCGACAGCATAGTGCCCCAGGAAGGAGTAGGAGGTTGTATACCAAACCCCAGATAACTCAAGCCAGCTTCAATAAGGATCGCTATAGCAAAATTGGCGGCAGCCACTACCATAACCGGACCTAGAATGTTGGGCAAAATATGCCTCCCGATAATACGTCTATGCCCAAAGCCCATACTATTGGCAGCTTCTACAAATTGAACTTTACGTAAAGACATTACTTGCCCGCGTACTATACGGGCTACATCTACCCACATTGTCAATCCTATTGCCACAAATATTTGCCAAAACCCTCTGCCCAAAGCCAATACCAGGGCAAAAACCAGTAATAAAGTCGGTATCGACCACATGGTATTAATAATCAACATCACAAAATCATCTACCCGTCCACCAAAATATCCTGCGATCGCTCCCATGAAAATGCCTATTGTCAGAGATATAAGCACCGCCAGCAAACCCACTGCCAAGGATACCCTAATTCCGATCAGTAAACGACTTAACAAACATCTCCCCAGTCCGTCTGTACCAAAATGATAGGTTCGTTCATAAATATTTGATTCTACATCTTTCTGCAAATCAGCTATGAGCACATTCTCTGGCGAACCTCCCTGAGTATAAAAACTCAATTGCCCACTATTGTTCACGATTTCCTGCTGTGTGACTGAGATAGGATATACAACATCTGCCAGATTGAGTTGCATAGCTGTTCCTGGCATATCTTTGCCTACATAGACTTGCAGGTCAATAGTGTCACCATTTATATCATATTCATTAATAGGGACAAGTCGATACGGGTTTTCAGCGCCATAGAGCATACAGCTAAAGAAGCTTTTTTCTTCTATGTCTTTATTTTTCCTTACTTTTAAAAGCTTTATTTTAAAGCCGGGCGGTTTGAGATTGATCTCATTCACCTGATCATTGGCATTAGGTGTAGAATCTGGCGTGATGGCGTAGCCCAAAATGGCTATAATAACAGCAATTACAATAACCAGCATGCCAAAAATAGCAGGCTTGTTCTTTAGCAGACGCTGTAATGCCTTGCTGCCAGGTGAATTGATATTTTTTTCTAATTTGGACATGTCGAAAGCCAAAAATAGCTAATAATTCATGAATATTCTGCTACTGGAACCATTCTTTTCGGGCAGCCATAAAAGCTGGGCTGAAGGTTATGCAAAACATAGCCAACACAAGATTAAAATTTTATCATTGCCAGGGAAGCACTGGAAATGGCGGATGCATGGCGGAGCAGTAGCTTTAGCAGAGCAATATTTAAAATTAAAAGAAAAATCTGACCTGATTCTGGCAACTTCTATGCTCGACCTGACCACTTTTCTGGCTTTAACCAGAGAAAAAACTGCCAATATTCCGGTCATTATGTATTTCCATGAAAATCAGTTGACTTATCCCTGGTCGCCAGATGATAATGGTGTAAAGCTTGGTCAGGATCTGCATTATGGTTTTATCAATTATGCCAGTGCATTGGCAGCCGATCAGGTTTTATTTAATTCAGCTTATCACCGAGAATCTTTTACAGAAGCTTTAGAGCGTTTTTTGCGGATATATCCCGATAAACGTAATTTGGAAAATATTGATAAAATTCGGGAAAAAAGTCAGGTTATGTATTTGGGTATGGACTTGTCCCTCTTTGATTCCTATTCTTCCAAAAGGACTTATAATGTACCCGTTATTTTGTGGAATCATCGTTGGGAATACGATAAAAACCCTGAAGAGTTTTTTAAAATTTTATATGTTTTATCTGAAAAAGGACTGGATTTTAAGTTAATCGTATTGGGAGAAAGCTATGCCCAAAGCCCAGCAATTTTTGCGGAAGCAAAAGAAAAACTGCAAAAACATATTATACATTTTGGCTTCGTGCCTGATTTTAAGACTTATGCCGAATTAATCTGGCAATCAGATATATTGCCAGTCACAAGTCATCAGGATTTTTTTGGTGGTAGTATTGTTGAAGCTATTTATTGCAATACATTTCCTTTGTTGCCAAAACGTCTTGCTTATCCGGAGCATATACCCAAAGAACTACATAAAGAGCATTTATATGAAAATAGCATTGAACTTATTGAAAAATTAAACGTACTAATACGTACATTTGATTTAAATGCTAATATATCCGTTCGCCAATATGTGACACAATATGATTGGCGCAACAGTATAAATATATATGACAATTTCGCAGACACTCTAATGTCCGCAAATTGACAAAGAGTAGTCTTTTAATGTTTTTAGTATTACAATATGGGTTAAATTTCGTTTACGTAGAACAATACTCCGTATTGATATTGAGAATGCTCCGCATTCGTTTAATACCTAATGTCATTTGACGATCAATAAAGAAATCTAATTTAATTAAAACCTGACGAATAATGAGTAATGAGAAGCCTATCTGGTACATGGATAACATTGATATTATAGGTATCTTCTGTCCTAGTAAGAAAAAGCATGGAGCCCAGGAAAACTTAAAGCATAAAACCTTCAAAAAAGGCGAATACATCTATTTGCCAGATGAAAATTCGGATAAAATTTATTTTATTACGGAAGGCAGTATTAAAGTAGGTACTTATTCCGAAGAAGGAAAAGAGATCACTAAAGCGATTTTATCTAAAGGGCAGGTTTTTGGTGAACTGGCACTGATTGGAGAGACACAACGCAGAGATTTTGCGGTAGCGCAGGAAGGTACAGAGGCTTGTATTATTACGGTCGATGAAATGCGCTCACTCATGCGTGATCGCAATCAATTGAGCCTGTTTATGATGAATCTGATTGGCTCTCGTTTATTAAAAATGGAGCGTCGTCTGGAGTCTTTAGTCTTCAAAGATTCAAGAACGAGAATTGTAGAGTTTCTATGTGAATTAGCCGCAGAAAGTGGTCAACGTGTGGGTTATGAAACGGTTGTTCGTAAATTTTACACCCATCAGGAAATTGCTAACCTGACAGCTACTTCAAGGCAAACCGTTACGACAGTGCTCAATGATCTCAGAAATCAAAATATCATAACATTCAATCGTCGTAGATTATTGATTCGAGATATGGAAGCCTTAAAATCGAATACTGAAGCTGTTGCTTAAACAATACTCCGTATTGATATTGAGAAATGCTCCTCATTCGTTTAAGACCTAATGTCATTTGACGATCAATAAATTATAAAAAATCTGAAAAATAGATTTTATTTTTTTGAGCATGTGGGTATTCTGCAAACGTTCAAAAAATATTAGAACGTGTTTAAATCTGACTGATAAGTGCTAGGAATACAAAAAAAGCCTACCCAAATTCGGCAGGCTTCCTAAAGTTCCCTATGACGAAAACCTATTTCTTCACAAACTTTGTTGTTAGTGCTTTATTATTCTGACTTAAGTGGATAAGATAAGTTCCTGCTGTCAAATGAGCAACTTCAAAGCTTTCTAAATGCCCATTACCCGATAATGCAGTCGTTCTTGTCATAATAGTACGTCCCTGTAAATCAGTGATTTCGTAAGTCATTTCCCCCACTAGTTCACTTTCTACAGCTACATTGACAAAATTAGTTGCCGGATTAGGATATACCTCAATGTTGGCATCCAAAAAATAACTGTCACGAACACCAACTACGCCTTCCTCTACTGTAAATGATGTATTGTTTCCTCCATCACCAGAAGACATTCCGTTTCCATTGGTACCAATACCCGCAGCATAGAAAGTAATGTTCCCTGAACCCTCAGCAGGCGCTGTCCAGTCTACCTCAAATTCATTGCTGGTGCTTGATCCATTATGTTCTGCATAACTTCTGCCTGTGTTAGATGCTGTCGCAATTTGTACATTAGATGCAGGATTCGACCAGGCGTTCACGTCGCTATTGTCTGAATCGAAAAGACTAACTAGCTGAAAGCCATAGGCACTTGGTGCAGTACCTGTTTGATGCGTAATTGTTACTCTGGCTGTATATGTTTCTCCCGGAACGTATTCGTCAACAGGGGTTCCATTATCCAAAATTTCAACTGACATAGTGACCCCTATAGCACCACCATGACAGGTCTGACATGTCCAGGGTGTTCCTGCACCAGTTTCCTGATCGCCAGGCGCTCCTGTATTTCCCCAATTTTGAGAGGCGGCTCTACCACCAGAGTTACTTAAAAACAAAAAGCCTAAAGCTAAGAGACAGAAAAAAGTGTAAATAAATTTTAATTTCATAGTATATGATTTTGTGATATAAAGTTAAAGTGTAATAATGAACACATAAATATATATAATGTTTCGGGTAAAAATTCAGTAATAATCTACTTTATCACAATATTCCGTATTGATATTGAGAATGCTCCACATTCGTTTAATACCTAATGTCATTTGACGATCAATAAATTATAAAAAATCTGAAAAATGGATTTTATTTTCAGAAAATAAATAAAACAAAAAGTGTACTTTGAACACTAAGTTTAGTAAATTCATCTTTATTAAAGCAACTATATGTCTTTCATCTCTTCAGAAAAAGGACAAGAATTATCAAAAATGACAAGTCGTGAATACCTGATGTGGACGGGTATAGGCTTGTTTATCATTGCAATGATAATCTTATTTGTGTTTGAACTCCCTCATTTCAACAATACATTTGGCTTGGGGATAATGGTGTTCATGAGCTTCGTATTAGGTATTGGATCAGGAATATGGATTTTCTTGCGTATAAAAGATCGTTTAGATGACCTAATTGATAGAGTTCGAGTAGCTTCATTACTTTGTGTAGGTTTTATTTTCGTTATCTTTCTAAGTAGTCATCTACTTAATAGAAACATTTTGATAAGTACTCCCCGTACAGAGACCTATCCTTTTTTACAGCATGAATTGTATAGACGTGACGGAGTTCCCGACCAAAATGGAAAAGTTTTGGTAAAAACCTATGTACAAATAGAAAATGATTTTAAAAGATTTGTAAGTCGAGGTGAGTTATATGAGGAAGGTAAACAAACCAGACAAGTCGAGATTCCTGTTCAGCGAGGTTTGCTGGGATTTAAAGTTGCAAATATTCCATTGCAATAGAATATCTAAAACGCATTCAAATGAAGATAAGTAATTTTTTTACGCTGTTTTTACTCATTTTTATAATGAGCTGCTCTACGGTTACTAAAACGACTAATACTGTTTACGAAAGCATATCAGAATCAGGTCAATCAACAGAAACAGAAATTGACCAGCGAGTCAAAGCTATATTAGCTAAGATGACTATAGAAGATAAAGTAGGTGAAATGACTCAGCTTTCAATAGATGCCATTTCTGTTGGTCGCCCGTACAGGCTTGAAGAACCTCAGTCATTATCGCCAGAAAAGTTGAAAAAAGTTTTATTAGAATATCGGGTAGGTTCAATACTCAACTGTAGTGGTCATGGTTATGATCTGGAATACTGGCATGAAGTGATTAAGACCATTCAGGATATAGCGGTCAATGAAAAAGAAACTGGTATTCCTGTGTTGTATGGAATAGATGCTATACATGGCACTAATTATACACTCAATTCCACGCTATACCCACAGCAAATTGCTCAGGCTGCTACCTGGAATCTTTCTATGACAGAGGAGATTGGAGCAGCAACGGCTTATGAAACCCGTGCTACCTGGATACCCTGGACTTTTTCGCCAGTATTGGACATTGGGCGTGATCCGCGCTGGCCCCGTTTATGGGAAACGTTTGGCGAGGATGTATACCTTGCTACAGAAATGGGTAAAGCCATTATCAATGGTTATGAAGGCAGGAATAATAATATAGCTGACCAGGAAAGAATAGCTTCCTGTATGAAGCATTTTTTAGGGTATAGTACACCCGGATCAGGTAAAGATCGTACACCTTCATATATTGCCGAACGCCAACTCAGAGAATACCATGTGCCTACTTTTAAAGCTGCTATAGAAGCAGGAGCGCAAACCATCATGATTAATTCTGGAGAGATCAATGGTATTCCTGTTCATATGAGCTATGATATACTAACTAAGCTGCTTCGTGACGAACTTGGTTTTGAAGGCTTTGTTGTTTCAGACTGGGAAGATATAGGTAAGCTCGTTGATAATCATAAAGTAGCTAAAGATTACTATGAAGCCACCAAATTGGCTGTTAATGCTGGCATTGATATGGCAATGGTTCCGATGACTTTTGAATTTAGTGATGCTTTATTACAATTGGTAAAAGATGGAGAAGTTTCTATGTCGAGAATAGATGAAGCTGTTGGTCGAATTTTAAAAGTAAAGATCAATCTGGGTTTATTTGAAAACCCATATCCCAAAGATCGTGCTTATCCTGATTTTAATAGTGATAAATTTGAGCAACTTAGCTACAAGGCAGCTCAGGAAGCCATGACTTTATTGAAAAATGAAAATGATATTTTACCATTAGACAAAAAACAACGTGTGTTGGTAGTTGGTCCAACAGGTAATAACATGATGGATCTGAATGGTGGCTGGACACGTACCTGGCAAGGCGATACCCCTGACTGGAATGCTGCGCCTGAAAAACAGACTATTTATGAAGCGATCCAGCAAAAAGTTGGAGCAGATAATGCGAATTATATCAAAGGAGCTGAATTCGATAGGGTAGAAGACCTTGATAAAGCCATAGAAGCCGCACGCACAGCAGATGTGATCGTAGCTTGTCTCGGAGAGCATCCTTATACAGAAAAACCAGGCGATATTGAAAGCCTGGATCTGCCGCCTGCACAGATAGAGCTGGTACAAAAACTGGCAGCTACCAATAAACCTGTCATATTAGTCCTCGTGGAAGGACGTCCAAGAATTATCCGAGATGCCGAGCTACATGCTGAGGGCGTTCTTATGGCATATTTACCAGGCGATGAGGGCGGTCGTGCTGTTGCTGATGTTCTTTTTGGCGATCATAATCCAGCCGGGAAGTTGCCTTATACTTACCCTCGTTATGCTAATGATCTGGTTAATTATGACCATAAACACACCGAAGCGCTCAGCAAAGATTATGGTGCTGGTGCCTTCAATCCACAATATCATTTTGGCTTCGGATTAAGTTATACTAAATTTAAATATAGTAACCTGACTTTAAATACAAGTGAATGGGATGGTGTCTCGCCTCTAGAGGTTTCGGTAGTGGTAACGAATACAGGAAACAGGTCAGGGCAAGAGGTCGTTCAGGTTTATGTATCGGATCTTATAGCTAGTATTACTCCTTCTGTAAAACGTTTACGAGCATTTAAGAAGGTAGATATTGCCGAAGGAAAAGCACAGAAAATAACTTTCAAAATTCCTTTACGTAGTCTGTCTTTTGTTGGCAAAGACTATAAATGGATCACTGAGCCTGGAGCATTTAAATTACAGATCGGGGATTTAGAGTCCACATTTGAGTATACGGGAGAGGTGATGGAATTTTTGGACAAATAGAAATTTAAACACGTTCTAAGGTGATTTTCTGAGAACAAGTCAAAAGTTTTTTATTTTCGCAGGAAAATAAGACAACTAAAGGTTGTGTGAAAAATAAGCAAAAAGAGTGAAGCAAAATGTTATAAGTTATTCTTTACACAGCCCTAAACACTAAATCTACGATATGAAAATCGCTGTAATCGGTGCAGGACCTGCGGGTATAACTGCTGCCTATGTACTGGCAAAGAACGGTATAGCTGTAGACCTATATGAAGCCAGCGGGCAAGTAGGTGGCATGTCCAAATCACTGGATCTATGGAATCAAAAAGTAGATATTGGACCTCACCGCTTTTTCAGCAATGACAGTCGAGTCAATGAACTCTGGCTCGAAGTAGCCGGAAAAGACTACTCAATGGTAGATCGGCTTACTCGTATTTATTATAATGGCAAATTTTTTTATTATCCACTAAAAGCCTTTAATGCTTTAGCCAATCTGGGTATTCTGGAAGCCACCAACTGCATGATTAGCTACGGAAGAGGCAAAATCTCACCAGTAGAACAAGACGGTTCCTTTGAAAATTGGGTCAGCGGGCGCTTTGGCAAACGACTGTTTGAGATATTCTTCAAAACCTATAGCGAAAAACTCTGGGGCATCAGTTGCAAAGAACTTGATGCCGATTTTGCGGCGCAGCGCATTAAAAAACTTTCCCTCTTTGAAGCTATTAAAAACGCTTTGTTCAGCGGAAGAGGAAACCAACACAAAACCCTCGTCGACCAGTTTGCTTACCCTCACGAAGGCACAGGAATGATTTATGAACGCATGGCAACAGCCATTCGGAAAAATGGCGGAAAAATACACTTAAACACCCCTGTTCAAAAAATTCATACAGAAAAACAGGAAGCCAAAGGACTGACATTGGAAAATGGTGATTACCACGCATACAATCACATCATCTCCTCCATGCCATTGTCATTGATGGTCAGTCGTTTACCTGAAGCACCGGAACAAGTCAAAGCGGCTGCCAACTCACTGACTTTTCGCAATACTATCCTCGTTTATCTTCATATAGACAGAGATAAACTCTTTCCGGATAACTGGCTCTACGTACATTCATCCGACCTGAAAATGGGACGCATCACCAATTTTCGCAATTGGGTTCCAGAACTCTATGGCAATGAGAAATCATCTATCATTGTACTGGAATACTGGTGTAATTTTGAAGACGAAATGTGGAGCCGAGACGATAACAAACTAATCGACTTAGCGAAAAAAGAGATTCGTGCAACCGGGCTTATCAGCGATGCCATTATTCTCGATGGTTATGTTCATCGCATTCCACGTTGCTACCCCGTTTATGAGAAAGGCTACAAAGAAAAACTGGAACCTGTAGAAGCTTATTTAAAAACCGTTGGGCGACTCTCCGTTATTGGACGCTATGGCGCATTTAAGTACAATAATCAGGATCATAGTATTCTAATGGGCTTGCTCGCCGCCGAAGGACTTGTCAATGGCACTTCACCCAATCTCTGGAAAATTAATACAGATTATGAAAGTTATCAGGAAGCATCCGTAATTACAGAGACGGGATTGCAGAAGATTTCCTGATTTCAAAAAATTAAGACTCATTTAGTAATTTTTCAAACATTTATTTTGTCAAGTATACAACACAAAATACTTGACTTTTTTTATTTATTTTTTTACCTTTAAGCAAAAACAGCTATTTTATTTATAACATGAGTGTAACAAAAAAAGTAGAACGTAATATTAATAAATTGAAGGATGGAGTTATTTTCCAATACTCCAATTTAGGTATTGAGAGGTTGGAGTACAGTGCAGCCACAAAAGCTATTGAAAGGTTAGTGAAAAAAGGTATTATAAGAAGAATTTCTGCAGGAGTTTTTTACAAGCCTGAGCAGTCAGTATTTGGCGAATTAAAACCAAGAGAAAAAGAACTTCTGAAACTATATCTATTTAAAAAAGATAAACGTATTGCGTATGTCACTGGTACTGCTTTGTACAATCGTATGGGGTTAACTAGGCAAATACCCAATACCATAAAAATAGCTAGTAAGGTAAAGCGTATAACGACTAAAGTTGGTGAAGTAAAAGTGAAGTCGGTAAAAAGTTATATAGATGTAGATAATGAAAACTACACTTTATTAGAATTTTTGGATGCTCTGAAAGATTTCAGTGTTATTCCTGATATAAATCAGCAATCAGCCATTTTGCTCTTAAATAATCAACTTGAAAGATTTTCAAGAAAAGAACAATCAAAAATAGTAGAATACGCTTTGGAATACCCACCAAGAGTAAAAGCACTATTAGGAGCTATCCTAGAGTTTTTAAAGCAAGATAATGTTCTTGATACTTTGAAAATAAATTTAAACCCATTGACCAAATATAAGCTAGGGATAAAAGAAGATGTGCTATATACAGCGCAAAAATGGAATATTTACTGATATGAATCTACACACGAACAAAAAACTCTTGAAAGACGCAATCCTTGCAGCAGCAGATTTTTTCAACATGAGAGAAGTCTACATTGAGAAAGATTATTGGGTTACAGTTGTTTTATACGAGATATTTCATTCTGACATTGCCGACCAATCTGTTTTTAAAGGAGGTACAGCTCTTTCTAAATGTTATAAACTGATAAAACGATTCTCAGAAGACATTGATATTGTGGTGCTTAGAAACGAAGAAGAAAATGACAATCAATTGAAAAAAAAGATTCGGACAATTAGTAAAACAGTTGAGAAAATAATTCCAGAAACCTTTATTGAGGGATTAACCAACAAAAAAGGAAATATAAGAAAAACAGTTCACCAGTATGATCGAATAGTTGAAGGAGACTTTGGACAAGCAAGAGAGTATATAGTACTTGAAGCTACTTGGCTGGGCAACTTTGAACCTTATTCTAAAATGGAAATTAATTCATACATTTATGAAATGATGAAAGCGAAAGGGCAAAATCATCTTATTGAGCAGTATAATTTATTTCCTTTTCCCCTTCAAACCTTGAATAAAGAGAGAACATTTTGTGAAAAAATTATGAGTTTAGTTAGGTTTTCCAGAACTAAAAACCCTATTTCAGATTTGAGGAATAAAATTCGGCACATATACGATATACATCAAATGAGCTTAGATGTAGAAATACAAAAATTCTTTTTAAGCAGTCATTTTGAGGAAATGCTTATAAAAGTAGGTATTGATGATATGCGTGGATATAAAAACAACAATGATTGGATTGCCGAACATCCAGCTAAAGCATTAATCTTTGAAGAGCCCCAAAAAACTTGGGAACAGTTAAGTACTGAATATAATGGTAACTTCAAAGAGCTTGTCATGGGAGAATTACCTCAAGAAAAATCATTAGTTAAAACGTTGGAAAAGATAAAAGCACGAATTTTGGAAATAGATTGGAATATAACGTCAACTCAAAACCAAAAATAAGACCTGTGCAATGACGATCTTAAAGATCAAAGCAATAGGAAACATCATGACATAACCAAATATTGGAATTCTATTTCCGGTACGGGAAGTCGCAAAATCAAGAATGGCGGGCTGATTGGAGACGATACCCATCAGCAAACTGAATGGCATTTTTAATACTTTATAACCAAAAGAAAGAATAGCAAAAGCCGTTAGTAAACTAATGATACCACTGGCTATAAATACCCATAAACTCTGAATAGATAAATTAGCGATAAGCGCATGACCAGAACTGACCCCGATAACGGCTAATAATAGGATTAAACCTAATTGCTGTAAAGTAACATTAGCACTATAAGGCAAAGACCAGACTATTGGCCCCGTTCGGCGTAGTGTACCCAATAGAAGACCAACAATCAAGGGACCTCCGGCATAGCCCAATTTAAAATTTAAAGACTCTCCAAAAGAGAACTCTATACTACCCAGTATGAGCCCCAAACCAATGCCCAGCCCAAAAGAAAATAGATTCACTTTGCTGGATTTATGATAAGAATCACCAAAGTATCTGGATAATGCAGCCAGGTCTTCCCGTCTGGCAATGAAACGAATCCTGTCGCCCAATTCCAATACGGTGTCGCTTTTTGCTAAAAATTCCAAATCACCACGACGAATACGGGTGACTACAGCGTTGTATTGTTCTGTAATATTCAAAGAAGCAAGCGTACGACCGACCAACAAGGGGTTAGAAACAAAAATTCGACGGACATCATAATATCTCCTGTCATAAGCAATAGGGGAATCTATCCGTTTACCAAGCGTTTGAATCGCTAGTTCCAACCGGTCTTTTTCACCGATCAGCATGACGGTATCTCCGATTTTAAAACGAGTATCCCAATTGACAAGGCTCATTTCGCCATCTTGCAGAAAACGCCCAAAATTAACGTTCCAGTCGTATTCTTTAAGCAGATCTCTTAATTGAATATTACAAACTTCTTTATGCTTAATTTCTACCGTTGCACTACTAAGGCTTCCGCCTGTCGGATAATCATTTCTTAATTGTTTGCTTTCCGCAGCATAGTCGATCTTCAATATTTTTTCCATTAATACAATGCCAATAATACCGCCCAGCACCCCCATTGGGTAAGAGAAAGAATAACCAATAACCGCTTCGTTCATTACTGCTGCTCCCTGATCGCCATAGTTGTTATTGATATAATCCAATACACCGGCTAAAGCAGGAGTGTTCGTGGTACTTCCTGCATATATACCCGTTATAGTAGCGGCAGAAAAACCGAACAACAACCACAAAAGAGCAGCTACTAAGCCCGAGAAAAGCAACATAGAAGTTGTAAACATAAAATCCCGTACACCATTTTTTTTATAAGAGGCAAAAAAGGAAGGCCCGGAGCTTAATCCTATAGAATAAACATATATAGACAGCCCCAACAAAAAAATGATCTCAGGAATTTGAAGACGGGCATCCATAGCACCAAAAGCCAAGCCAGTGAACAGTACTGCCGCCACTCCAAGCGAACCACCACGCACCTTAATGCTTCCCAGTAAATAACCAAGTGAGGCCACCATAAATAGCAACAACAAAGGATAATCTATCAACATCTGTATCATAGGCTGCGAGTTACAACTATTTTCAATAAAGCGCAAGAGCCTGAAGATGAATTACGAATTACTAATGATTTAATTACGAATTGTACACGGTTGTTTAATATAATTCTGTGCAAAGCAAGTCGCAAGAGCCTGCAATTTGACTGGTGATCGATTCCCTTAGCTGATTGGGCGAGGATGAAAAGAAAGGGCAAGGGATAGCTCGTGTAAAGAGGGGCTATACTGTTTGTCGAACCGCCGTATTCGCGATCCGCACGTACGGTGGTGTGAGAGGCGCACTGGCAGTCATTTGGCTGTCAGTCGCCTACTCGATTGTAATTTCGTTTTTTCTTTTCCTCCTTAGCGTTTGTAAGACATACTCTTTTTCAATTTTGGCTTATTTTGTGGATTTGAGCGAATTGAAAAAGAGTATGGTTTATATGTTAGCTATTTTTACTCATCAAAC
>JAHDFX010000405.1 GCA_020627965.1 Saprospiraceae bacterium
CCAAAGGAATTTCCGCAGGTTAGATCATCGGAAGATACGTATCGGGTATTCAAGCAAGTCTGGAACGATAAACAACTGGACTACACAGAAGACTTCTGGGTATTGCTGCTGAATCGCTCTAACCGAGTAATCGGAGCCACACATATTTCAAAAGGAGGCGTATCAGGTACAGTCGTGGATGCCAAAGTCATTTTCACTGCTGCTCTAAAAATGAATAGTACCAGTATTATACTTGGACATTCCCATCCTTCTGGAAATCTCACGCCTAGTCAGGCAGATATTAACCTGACTCGAAAACTCAAAAAAGCTGGTGAACTGTTGGACATCACCATATTGGATCACCTGATTGTCACGAGACATTCGTACTACTCTTTTGCAGACGAAGGAATGCTTTGACATCAGACTTTATACAGTCTACAAAACAATTTACCAATGGATTATTACGGACAATTACAGCTTCCCGTATCTCA
Source organism: Saprospiraceae bacterium (assembly GCA_020627965.1). Lineage (GTDB taxonomy): Bacteria > Bacteroidota > Bacteroidia > Chitinophagales > Saprospiraceae > JAHDEO01. The sequence continues at coordinate 471 of JAHDFX010000405.1, forward strand.
AATTCTGACCACGAATGTGGATCACTTTACAGAGTACGACCGGGAAGATCTGGAGTATTACACCGGGGCTTTTTTGATAGGTATTCGATCTGATGGTACTGATCTTTACCTGCTAAAGCCCGACCGTTATCGCAAATGCTCCCGAAGAAAAACACAGGCAGGTTTAGATCTTGCCTTCAACAATCTTTTTGAAAATGGAAACGTGAGATTTTACTATGGCAAAGACGGAATTGTTCAGTTCGTACTACGCTTTTATGCCATTCAAATCTTAAAGGAATATTCAAGCCAAGTAATGGCTCGATTCCAACGTTCCAAATCACTTACAACAAAATAGAATTACCGATGACAACTAAAATAAAGACACCCCCGAAGAAAAAACAGAAAGTAGATTTATACCAAGTCGTGACAGATCGTATCATCAAACATCTTGAAGCTGGCACACCGCCCTGGCGATGCACCTGGAGTAAGTACGGTCTGGCAAAGAACTATGCCACGCTTAATACTTACAAAGGCATAAACGCCCTGATGCTAAACCTATCCGGCCACGCTATCCCCTATTTCCTCACGATGAAACAGGCAAATGATCTGGGTGGCAAGGTGAAGAAAGGTTCAAGGGCGGAACAGGTGGTCTATTTCAATATCTTGTACAAGGATAGTGATGGTAGAAATATTACTCAGGAGCAGGCTAAGGATCGTAATTATAAGGATGTGAAGGTTATCAAGTACCTGAAGTACTATAATGTGTTCCCTACCTCTGCTATCGAAGGTATTGATTTTACTTTTCCTGATGTTCAGATGCGAGAAAATGAACCAATAGAACGCTGTGAAGCTCTACTAGATTCCATATCTGATAAGCCAGATTTCGTGCTAAAAGATGCGAATCGTTGCTTTTATTCTCATACTCAGGACACGATTAATCTACCACCAATTGAGCAGTTTGAATCGTCTGAAAGTTATTACAACACCTTACATCATGAGCTGATTCACAGTACTGGTCATGAGTCACGTCTGGCTCGCCCAGGTATAGTTGATGCTGATGGTTTTGGTAAGACGAAGTATTCATTTGAGGAATTGGTGGCAGAAATCGGAGCTTCATTTATGGCTGGTATTAC
>JAHDFX010000223.1 GCA_020627965.1 Saprospiraceae bacterium
ACCCTTTATGACGCTTGCTCCGATAATTTGACCATGAATTTAGATGGTGATGTAAATGCGCTGGATGTTATGCCATGGTATCAAAATAATGGGGTATATTCAAACGTACCCAAGTAACCTAATAACTAATTGGATTTCGTAAGTCCTGTGAGTTTTGCTGATGGCTGGCTGAGAGCATCAGTGAAATTTGCAGGACTATTTTATTGAACCCTACGAATATCTATTATTGTAATGTCCTTATAATGCCCGATTTTAGAAGATAAAAAAGGCTGAATAGCTGGCTTTTCCAAATAGGCAGGTTGGTTTACAATAAGGTATTTTGCACCTCGGTTTTGCCAGTCCATAATAACTGTCGAATCTGGCCTGCTACCACTTCTGTCTATCCATTCTGAGAAGCCTGGGCGATCAAGCAAGTAAAGAGAAGCATTAGGCGAGCCATCGGGTACACTAATTACGAAATCATCTTTACTGATACCAAGACTCGACATATATTGATGAAATTCTTTCTCTGCCAACTGTTGGTTGATCTGATAATCGAGTTTACCACCATAACGCTGTTTCATGGTTTGTTTACTGTAAAGTAAACTTAGTCCTACCAGACCAATGAAGAGCATTTTAAATGCTAGTGAATTAAAAATACCTTTGTAATATTTTTTTAAAATAAGTAAACCAGAAAGTAGCAGAAAAACAGGGTATATATAAAAACTGACCATGTAATAATCGTGGTCAATAAACTGATAAAACCAAAGGGAAAAGATGGCGGCTCCACCAAGAAAAGTGAATAAACTCAGGGCGTAGAATAAATTTCCTGGAAAGCGTTTGCTTAATAAAACAACAAAGGAAAGCAAAAGCAACAGGATATTCAGCAAAGGGAAAAGATAATAATTCGACCAGAATATAAATGTTCGATAAAAGCCATACACAAAGTACTTCATATCATCACCAGACCATATGGGATTCAGCTTAGATAAAAAGTAATCATTGCCATGATGCCCTTTATACCACATCAAATAAGCATACCATGCTGCTACCAAACCAAGCACCAGCCCAAAGCCTGCTAAAGCTATTACAGGCTTTGGGAACAACTTTTCCTGCTCACCTGAAGCCTCACTTCTAAGCTGTCGAATATCCATCGAAAAACTCACCCAGCCCAGCCATTCCAGTACAAAGATCAGTCCTAGTGCTGCCACACTCATCAGCATAGTCAGTTTCAGTAATCCCGCAAGGGCAAACAGACCGAAACTAAGCCAGAAATACCTGTATGTCCTCTCCTGTAAATGTTTGAAAAAAGCCGCCCAGCCCATTAGTAAAAAAGCAAAAGCTGGTACATCGGGCAGAAAATTATTGCCATAAAAGGTCAGTATTGGTGCAGCAAAAAACAGCAAAGGCACACAGTAAGCCAGCCACAGCCGATCAGTCACCCGCCGGCTCAGGCTAAACAAAGCAAACAGCCCACCAAAGAATATCAAAAGATGAATACCACGAAGGCTACTGCTGTAAATCCCGCCTCGAAGCTTATTCACCAAGCCAGCCAGCCAATAAGTAATCGTAAATTCACCTGCCGTAAAACCTTCTCCGCCAGTCTGTCGATTATAAATGCGGGGCTTAAAAAATTTCAGATCATCCCGATAAAAATTAGCCGCCAATGCAGCGCCATCCGACTGACGCCAACTATGCGTAGAACGAGGGTGCTGAGGAAGTATATTATGATAATCAAAATACAAAGACACCAACATCAGCAATGCCGCGAAAATCAGATAGTGTTTGATATGCATCCTTGTAGATTGGCTGTTAAGTGATTGGGTGTATTGAGTTAATTGGGCGATTGGTTATTGAGTTAATAAAGTTAATACCTCAACCAATTAACCAAATCTCTAAATAACCCCAAGCCAGTAAAGTACCAGAATAACTATACCAATCGTCAACAACAAACTACCCAGACCATAAAAGATACCAATTCCTAATAACCAGCCCAACAGTACACCAGCAATGCCCAGAATAGAAAGAGAAATACCAATCGCCTGATAGTTACTAAAATCCAGATGAGTACGATCAGGGCTACCCTTGCGAGCCTTTTTCATGTTTTTAATCTGCTCCTTCAATTGTTTGCGGACAGCTTTTTTCTCCGCTTTAGTCATGTCCTTATAAGACTTTACCTCTTCCGTTTTATCCGCAGGCTTAATGACTGCATGAGCCATATTCGGCATGATGAAAGCACAAAAACATAGGGTAATAAATAATAAGATGTAATTTTTCATAAAAATGTGTTTTGATAACGGAAAAGTAGAATTAATGATTCAAATCGCCAAATTTTAAGTATGTTTAATTTTATTTCAGTGCACTGAAATAAGTACCTACGCACAAATAATCGACGCCATAGTGCGTGTCTTTTTACGTTATACTTCAGCTATTTTTCGTCATGTAGCCCTGCTATAATCCTTAAAATCAGCTTCGTCTAACGAAAAAATACGTTGCTCTAGTAATGACGATTATTTACACTTAGGTACATAAAATTAAACATACGATAATGAAAGCCATAACATTCCAGGACAAACAACAATTAGCCTACGAAACTATTGCAGATCCTGGTATTCTGCAAACGACAGATGCCATCATAAAAGTATACATCGCGGGAGTTTGTGGCTCGGATCTTCATGTATACCATGCCCGCGAAACCGGCATAGACTGCGGAACCGCTATGGGACATGAGTTTGTTGGAGAGATAGTAGAAATAGGCAAAGCCGTCAAGAATTTCAAGGTCGGCGATATAGTCATCAGCCCATTTACCAGCAATTGTGGGCAGTGCTACTATTGTAAAATAGGCTTAACCTGCCGTTGTGAACATGGTCAGCTATATGGCTGGGTGCAGGAAGAAAAGGGCTTACACGGCGGACAGGCAGAATACGTCAGAGTGCCCATGGCAGATGGTGGGCTAGTCCTGCTACAAGAAGGCATATCTGCCAAGGCAGGGCTGCTGCTGGGCGATAATCTCTCTACAGGCTATTATTGCGCCGAACAAGCCAACATACAGCCAGGAGGAAGCTATGCGGTCATAGGCTGCGGCTCAGTAGGTCTAATGGCAGTATTAGCCACTAAAATGCTGGGTGCAGAACGCATTTTTGCCATTGATGCAATAGAAGCCCGACTACAAAAAGCCGCCTCCTTCGGTGCAGAAACACTCAATTACAAGACAGATAACGTTATTGCTCAAATAAAAGAAGCCACAAAGGGTAGGGGAGTAGACGCTGCCCTGGAAGTTGTAGGTAGTTTTGAAGCCAGTCGCTTAGCCATGGAGCTGCTGCGTCCAGGCGGCATTATTTCCACTGTAGGTGTACACACAACGAATCAATTTGCTTTTTCACCTGTCGAAGCCTACGACAAAAATCTGACCTTTAAAATCGGACGTTGCCCGGCTCGTTATTATATGGATAAACTAAGTAAGATCGCCCTCGAAAATAATGCAAAAATCAGCTCGGTAATTACCCATGAATTTGCGTTAAAAGATGGCATAAAAGCCTACCAGATTTTCGACCAAAAAGAGGACAATTGTATCAAGGCAATACTGAAACCATAATACAATTTTTTATTAGTTTAATTTATATATTATGAAATATAAATTTTTATAAAAAATTGATTTTACGTACCCCAATCCTGATATAAATGTAAGAAAATCAATAAAAAAGTCCCAAATAATATTTGGCAACCTATTTTTTTTTATTAAGTTTGCAATATCGGAAATAAAGTGACTTTCTTCCTCCCGACTCCGTCATAAAACTGTGTTCAATCAAACTTAATTAATTTTATTCCTATTACCTTAAAACCAGTGTCAAGATGTTAATTTTTCTTATCGCTTTGGGAGCTTTCATTACAGGCGGGGGATTTATTTTAGCAGCGAACCTTTACACACAAAAAAGTAAGAAGAATCAGGCAAGATATTTTTAATATCCTACCATCTTCGGGAAGAACTATTTTTGGAAAGGCGAACTTGTTAAAGTACCTCTAACCCCAAATTACAAAAAAAGCTCAATATCCTTCAGAGATTTATTTTCTGAAGGATATTTTTTTGAGCATACTTTGTATGCATTTTTGCTTTTATCAGTCCTTAAGTTTAGGGTAAATCTACATCAACACAAGGCGCACATCAACACATCAATGCGCCCGCCCCTTCACATACCGATCCAGCCACTCTGTCATCTCCCAAAGCATATGCATCACCGAAGCCCTGGCACGATAGCCATGACTCTCATGCGGCAGCATCACCAGTCTTGCAGTCTTGCCTAATCCTTTTAAAGCATTATAAAAACGCTCGCTTTGCATGGGGTAAGTTCCGGCATTATTGTCCGATTCTCCGTGTATCATTAAGAGGGGAGCATTGATCTTATTAGCATTAGCGAAAGGCGACATAGCCATATAAGTCTCCGTAGCCTCCCAGAAATTTCTTTCTTCTGACTGGAAACCAAAAGGCGTCAGGGTACGATTATAAGCGCCACTACGGGCTATGCCGGCAGCAAACAGATTGGTATGTGCCAGAAGGTTGGCCGTCATAAAGGCACCATATGAATGACCGCCTACAGCTATACGAGCAGGATCAGCGATGCCCATTTTTGTGACCTTTTTTATTGCCGCTTTAGCATTTGCTTTGATCTGCTGAATAAACTTTTCATTTGGCTCCTGATCGCCTTCGCCGATGATGGGCATCCCAAAACCTTCCAATACTGCATAACCTTGCGTCACCCAATACAGCGGAGAATGTGGATGCAATCGGGTAAAACGATAAGGCGAATCCTTGACTTGCCCTGCCGCATCAGCACTCTTATATTCTCTCGGATATGCCCACATCAATACAGGCAATCTGCCATCTTTCTTAGCATCATAGCCTATAGGCAGGTAGAGCTTGGCGGTCAGTTTTATCCCGTCTTTTCTTTTATATTTCAATAATTGAAAATTCAGGTCTTTCAGGTGAGGGTAGGGGTGAGGGAAATCAGAAATTGGATATTCTGTTTGCTCAGATAAATCCCTGACATAATAATTAGCTGGCTCCGATTTTGATTCCCGACTAATGAGAAGTAAAGGCGTATCAGCTTCCAAAATACGCATGGGCGCTTCATAGAAAGGCGCTTTAGACTGCCACAGGCGCTTTGTACTGCCTTTTTTCAAATTATATGTATCTACGAAAGGCTGATTGCCTTCGGGCGAAGCACCTGCTCCTATGAGGAATAATTTGCCGGAGTCATTACGCAATAAAACACTTCTATTGTATTCGTTTTTATGGGTCTGAAATTCTCCGGGCGAATTGTACCGGTCTTCCCAGGAACGATCGAAAATTACCTTTTTAGATTTTTGGGGCTTATCAGGAGCAAAAGCTGAAGTAATTGCCCGACGATCTTTCCAGCGCCATTCATAGACCAGAGCGAGCTTGCCGTCGCCCCATTGAAAACCACCAAAACGAAACTGCGTTGCAATACTTTTTTTAGGCTTTTTATCAAAAGGAGCATTTAAATAAAAAACCTGATCTCTTATAGAGACTTCATTCGTCGGATCACCTTCGTCCTGCGCTTCTGTCCAATACAGACTGGCAGGCTGGTCGTTGCGCCATTGAAACGAGCGTGGACCTTTACGAACGGCATCAAAACCTTTAGGAATATCATCAGCTACGGGTATCTCTGCCACAGTACATACCTTTTTGCCGAGATTGGTCCATAGTTCTACTTTTTGAGGAAAACGACTGTAGGGCACAACATAAGAAAACGGACGTTCCAGCTTTGTAATACGCAAATACTCTCCATCAGGAGACGGAACGAATGTACTTATGACCGTTGGTTTATTGATCTTTCGGCTACGACCATTCTCTATATTGACCCTAATCAGTTGACTGGTCGTGTAATATTCAAAAAGCGCTTTATCGTATTCGTTTTTCAATAAATCCTGAAAAGTACGATGAGCAGTTTTGCGCTCGGTATTTTCCTGTATAACAGGCCCCTTCGGAACAGTAGATTGTGTAGGAGCTTTGCCACGTCCCTCAGGTATCATTTTGCAAATAAGTGTCTTATTATTCAACCAACTATAAGGTAGTTGACCTATGGTATCATTGATTCGTGCATCGGTCAGTTTTTTAGTCGTTTGAGTGGTACAGTCCCCCATCCAAAGCTCAATTCCTCTTGCTCTTGTGAGTGTAAAGGCAATGCTTTGTCCATCTGGCGACCAGCTTATATTTTCAATTCGAGCTTTGTAGGGCAGCCCTTTCATTCTGATACGTTTTTCGCCTTTTTTGACAAAAATATTATTGAAATAATAAGACCGACTAGAACCATTTGTACGAGGATTTAGACGAATACCTCCGAGACGCACCTCTTCCATAGCTACCTCTTCTATAGAGGGCAGATTAGGCCGTTGTAAGAACAATATCTGCCTGCTTTTGCTATGTAGGCTAATGGATGGAACAGGGGCAGCATCTATGAGGTCGGCAATGATCTTTGGGGGTAATTGATAAGTATTCTCGTTTGCTTGCATCGCTTATTTTCTAATACGCACTAACTCAGCATCATTTAGTGTGTACATCAGTTTATTAATATCTCCGGAATTAAGTTGTAAAACGCCTTTAATCGTAATAGGTTTAGAAGTGTATACGAGACGGTCGTCTTCAGAGTTCACCTCCATGACGGTTTCTGGGCCGGCACCACCACAGAAATAGCACATATTGTAAGGATAGGCAGAAAAAACAAAATTACTCTGTTGTTTATAACCTTCAACGGGTATAATATAGCCTTCGATCTCTATTTCTTTACCTTCCAGGTCCTTTACAGCCTGACTAAATACAGGTACGTCAACATCATAACCCATAAATTCGTCATATTGTTGTTTAAAAGTAATTTTAGACAAGGTTTTCCATGGATTTACTTTCTTCTTTTCATCCTGAGCAAACAGGCTAAGACTGGTAAAAAGCATCAATGTTATCAGAAGTAAATTTTTCATTTTTTATTGTATTGTTGAGACAAGGCATGCCTTGTCTGTACTTTTTATTTAGGTTGAAGCTGATATTGTTATTGAAATTATATGGTCTCTCTTCTCTCAGCGCAGCGGTCTATTCCTCGACGACTTCTGCATTACTTAGCGTGTACATCAGTTCGTTGACATCACCATGATTCAGGGATAATTTGCCTTTAATGGTGATCGGTTTTGAAGTAAATTCTACTTCTTTTTTATCCTTGGTAAACACTTGCATGACAGTCTCCGGTCCGGCTGCACCACAGAAAAAGCACATGTTGTACGGATATGCGGAAAACATAAAATGACTTTGTGCTTTTTTGCCTTTTAAAGGAATAATATAACCTTTTACCGTTATTTCTGTACCAGATAAATCAAGTACAGGCTGGGTATAAATGGGCTTTTCAATATCCATTCCTATGAAATCATCAAACTCTTTTTTAAAGCTGACTTTTGAGAGTATTTTCCAGGTACTGGGAGATTGTGCCTGAATGATAAAAGGTAGACTGATCAAAGTTAAAAGCAGAAGAATTTTTTTCATGTCTGACTATATTGTTATTGCAATTGGTTAGGCTTTTGATAAAGTTTCTGAGATGTCTGTTCTCGATGCCTGTATGGCTGGAATCAGGGCGGCTATAAAACCGATAATGGTTGCAGCCAACAATAACCATAATTCTTTTGACAGAAACTCAAAACCAGTAAAACTATACTGATAAGCATCTTGCATATAACGTGCCAATACTTCCATACCGATGTGTGCCAGTAGAATACCTAATATAGCACCACCGAAAGCCAGTAACACGCCCTCTAATGTAATTAAGCCGAATAATTTGCTTCTGGAACCACCCATTACCCGCATGATAGCAAGTTCATAACGACGTTCTTTCAGTGAACTAAATAAGGATATAAATACGCTCAAAGCAGATACAAAGACAATAGCATAAGCCAAAAAGCGAAAAGCCCGTTCACCAGTACCCATCATTTCAAATAATCGAGCAGTCTCATAGGCTGGATTAGCAGCCTGCATGTCCGTGTTTTTATTGATGCCATTCGGCAAATTGAGTACCCGCAAATCAGTTTTATTACGATAAAAAACGAGTAGAGAGGTAATTTCTTTATCTTCTTCAGCGGTTTCGGCATGTGCATCATGAGCATGATCGTGACTGTGGTCATCATGGTCATGTGCGTGGTCGTGGTCATCGCTGTGGTCATGATGATGTTCTTCGCCTTCTTGATGTGCTGTAGGTGGTGCATGGTCATGGTCTGCATGACTGGCCCACACACTTTCTATATTGGTTAAAATAAGCTGATCGAGAACAGTATTGGTCTTTTTGAGAACGCCAACTACCGTAAAAGAATGTTCTTCATGTTCCATGATAGCATCGCCAAGACCATGCGCACTATGGAATGTATCTCCGATCTTTAGTCCGGTCAGTTCTGCGACTTTCGGGCCGAGTGTGACCTCGAAATTCTTTTCCCACAATACGCCTTCATCAATCTCTGCATTGTATACTTTCAGGTAATCTCTACTAGTTCCTACGATTCGGTAAGACTTGTAACTGTCTCCTAAAGCCAATGGAACAGCCATTTTAACCAAAGGATGCTTTGGGTTGAGAAAAGGACGAGCAGATTTTAAAGGAATATTTCCAGTCGGATTATCAATGTGATAAATACTGGATAAAATTAATTGCATTGGACTCCCTTTTGCGCCAAGCACCAGATCAACTCCACCTTGATTACGTTCAAATTTCTCTGAGGTCTGCTTGTCGAGCAATAATAAAAAAGCGATCAAGCCTACCCCTAAAGCCAATAATATAATGCTGAGTAGTGTAGCTAAGGGCTTAGATACGATATTCTTCCAACTGAGAAATAATAGTTTCATAATTATTCGCTTCCTTATTTTTCAAACCGGGTAAAATAACTTACGGCAAGGTACGAAAAGTATTGGTATTGAGAATCCTCTACATTCGTTTAAAATCTAGAGTCATTTGACTGATAAAAGCAAAAACCAATGCGGAGTATTGTTAAAACACATATTATTTTTTATTTTGTGAAAAATAATTTTACTCACAAAAAATACAATTATGAACCATTTTTTTACCTGTATACTTATTCTTGCCTTCTTACCGTTTACGGTCTTAGTTCGGGCGCAAGTGGTAGAGTTTTCGGATGACTTTGAGTCTGGTACTACCAACTGGATGTTGGAAGGTGCCTGGAGTGTCACAGCTACCCAATCTTATGACGGAGCTAATTCTTTGACGGATAGTCCGGGGGGGAATTACTTAGCCAATCAAAATATTTCAGCTAGCATGATTAATGGAGTGGATCTGACAGGTGATTTGGATGCCACCCTGACTTTCTGGACAATCCATGATATTGAGAATGGTAATTTTGACTACTGTTATGTGGAAGCCTCCGGTGATGGAGGTATTTCATGGGTGACACTCGATGCTATTTTTGGTGAAGGAAATCTGGGAAACTGGGTAGATCGCTCCTATTCTTTGGGTGGTTTTGCGGGAAATAACGATGTACGTGTCCGTTTTCGCTTTTTTTCTGATGGCGGCTATCAAGTGGACGGCATTTATATTGATAATCTGGAAATTACCAGCTATAATGTAGACAATTCAGGTCCGTTGGTTATACACGAAGAACCAGAATTGTATGAAGGGCAGTTAGGCGATGTTACTTTAACAGCAGAAATTATAGATATTTCCGGGATAAGTTCTACCCGACTTGATTACGATGTAGATTTTGGATCTATACAAAC
>JAHDFX010000224.1 GCA_020627965.1 Saprospiraceae bacterium
GCCTTTTCCGAGCTGCAAGACCAGGAAACATGGGTCATTTCACGAGCTTTATCCAGATGCAGGGTAGGGGGCTTAGAGCCAAATTTGCCGAAAAATTGTGCGAAAGCACCCACTAGATAGATCATAAAATGAGGGATACGGATTTTGATACCTTTCACACCCAGTAATTCTGCTATCAGGTTATTGACATCTTCTATTTTATACTCTGCCTGTTCAGAGCCGAGGAAATAGGTTTGTCCGACAGCCTTTTCGCTTTCTGCTGCCAGTACAAAACCATTGACCAGATCATGAACATAAACCAGGCTGAGGTATTTATCATTAAAACCGACCAAGCCTTTCAAGCCACTTTTTACTGTTTTAAATAATAATAAAACTTCTGTGTCTCTTTCTCCGTATACTACCGGAGGGCGGATAATAGTGATAGGCAGGCGATCCATATAAGTATGGGTGAGTTCTTCCTGTTGTACTTTACTTCGTCCATAAGTACTAACCGGAGCCGAAGGGATTTCTTCTGTTACCGGATGACCAGGTGTAGCCGGCGCACTAGCGGCCAGGCTGCTGGTGACAATGATCTTTTTTATATTGGGGAGGTCTAAGGCAGCGTCCAATACATTGCGGGTAGTCTCTACATTACCTTTGAAAAATAATTCGGGATTTTTAGCCGTTACTACTCCTGCAATATGGAAAATATAGTGAGCATGCTTAAAAACGTCCCTGAGTGCTTCTACATTGGTCAGACCACAATCATGAAATTCAACATCGAGGTCTTTTATCCATCTGAGGTTACTTGTTTTACGAATAATACACTTTACACGATAACCTTTTTTCAATAAAAGCTCAACTAAATGACTTCCTACAAAGCCATTAGCGCCTGTTACGACTGCTAAGGGCTGATCGAATTTATTTTCCGACATTTTTTGTCATTAAATGGTTACGAAATTCAATAATATGAGAACTAGATAATAAGGCTTCTGGTATCAAAAACAATAATATCTACTAATCTGGCTAAATCACAAGATAATGGATAATACACAATCCACAACAAAAGCATTGGGCTTGTTTAAGAAATGCTATGACTATACCCGTGCAGACGATGTAAAAGCAGCGGGCATTTACCCTTATTTTCGCCCTATTGAAGAAAGTGAAGGACCTGTAGTGAGTATGGAAGGCAAACCTGTCGTAATGGCTGGTTCCAATAATTACCTAGGCCTTACCACACATCCTGAAGTAAAAGAAGCAGCGATCAAAGCTTTGGAAAGATATGGCTCGAGCTGTTCAGGTTCTCGTTATCTGACAGGCACCATTGATTTGCATGTAGAATTGGAAACTGAATTGGCTGCTTTTATGGGCAAAGAAGCGGCATTACTATTCAGTACAGGCTATCAGACTGGTCAGGGCGTTATTTCTCCACTTGTAGGGCGGGGAGATTTCATTATTTCCGATAAGGATAATCACGCTAGTATTGTTTCCGGTAATTTGCAGGCACGTGGAGGTATGAATGTAACAGTTGTGCGTTATAAGCATAATGACATGAATGATCTGGAACGCCGCCTGAAAAAAATACCCGAAGGTGCTGGCAAACTAATCGTAACAGACGGAGTATTCAGTACATTTGGAAATATTACAAACCTGGATTCATTGAACCAACTGGCTCGTCAGTACGAAGCTCAAATATTAGTAGATGATGCCCATGCTTTTGGGGTTATTGGCGAAGGAGGAAGAGGAACCGCCAGTGAATTTGGTGTTGTGAACGATGTAGATTTGACGATCTGCACTTTCAGTAAAACACTAGCTTCATTAGGAGGCTTTGTGGTAGGAGATGAGCGGGTTATCAATTATCTGAAACATCATTCTCCTGCATTGATCTTCTCAGCTTCACCGACGCCAGCTTCAGTAGCATCTGCATTAGCTGCCTTGAAAGTCTTGAAACGCCAGCCAGAATTGGTAAACAAACTGGCTTATAATGCCGAGAAAGTCCGTAAGGGACTGACCCAGCTAGGTTTTAATGTATTGCCCGGACGCACTGCCATTGTGCCTGTTATCATTGGAGATGACACGAAAGCGTTCCGCTTATGGAAAGGCTTATACGATGCAGGTATTTTTGTAAATGTGTTTATATCGCCAGCTACGCCTCCAGGCAAAGCCATGATGAGAAACAGTTTTATGGCTTCTCACGAAGATGAGCATCTGGATTATGTAATTGATACTTATGCTAAGGTCGGTCGTGAACTGGGCTTGATAGATTAAAAAGTCAATAGTCCATAGTTGAAAATACAAACATCGACTGTGGACTATTGATCTTTAAGCTGAAAAATAAGGAATTATTCGGCTACTTCTTCGACCATCATTGCGCCAAGTTTTTTTAAGGCTTTTTTAGAGGCTAACTGTTCAGCACTTTTCTTACTGAAATCTTCTGCTGAAGCTTGGTCTACATTGTCGATAAGCACGGAAACTTTGAATCTGTCTCGGTTGTCGAATTTAAATTTAGACAGTACTTTGTAGGAAACCTGTCGGTTATGTTTTTGGCACCATTCCAACAATTGGCTTTTATAATTATCGTCAAAAGTTTCTAATTCTTTAATATTTAGGTAGCCTTTGATGATTTTGTAAATAACAAAACGACGGGTGCGCTGATAACCTACATCCAGATACACTGCTCCGACCAATGCTTCCAATGCATTACCTAACATAGAATGACTGACATTATCTACACCATTTTGGATAAGGAAAACATCTAGCCCCATCTGGTCTGCAATTTCATTCAATGATTTACGCTTAACGATCTTAGAGCGCATTTTGGTCAGGAAGCCTTCGTTTTGATTTGGATATTTTTTGAATAGATATTCTGCTACAATAGTTCCCAATATGGCATCACCCAAATATTCGAGTCGCTCATTATTTTGGCTCATTTGTACACCATGTGTATAGGATTTATGTAAAAAGGCAAGTTTGTAAAGGTGCAGATTGGCGGGAATGAATCCCAAGAGCGAACTCAGCGACCTCACGAAATTTTTATCCGTAGAGTAATAATAATTATAAATCCTTCTAATGAATCTCAAAATCAAATAAACTGCGTTGTGAAAGCTCGAATTTAATTATACTTTATCCTCATTTCATACCTGAATACCTCCGGCAAAATCGGGCAACGGCGGTTATTGGGAAATTTTTATGGGGTAGATACGTGGCAAGTATATCTCTATGTTTTGTCCGTCTTTGTTTACTTGTGTTAGATAGATGATGGTATAAAGTTATTATTTTTTTTTAATTGGTGTGTATTTAAAAGTGGTTTTGAGTACAAAAAGGCTCTTTTTGTGAGATAATTTGACACTATGAATACGTGAATGCTAAGTAAACTAGACTTATTCGGGCACTAATGTGCAATAGCAGTTTTTCAGAAAAAAGGCAAAGAAATCGTATTAACATACAAATGTGCCTTTGATAATTACCCAACTTTAGATCAAAAGTATGCTTTTACTCTTCTTCAAACTTCTTAAACAAAACAGAAGAATTGTGTCCGCCAAAGCCAAAAGTATTACTTAAGGCAGCCCGCACGGTTCTTTTTTGAGCTTTGTTAAAAGTCAGATTCAGTTTAGGATCGATTTCAGGATCATCGGTGAAATGATTGATTGTTGGGGGAATGATGTCATACTTGACGGCCATAATACAGGCTGCGGCTTCTATAGCACCGGCTGCGCCCAGTAAGTGCCCAGTCATGGACTTGGTAGAACTGATGTTCATTTTGTAAGCCCAGTCGCCAAATACCTTCTGAACAGCTTTTAGTTCGGCTACATCACCCAGGGGAGTGGACGTGCCATGTACATTGACATAATCAACATCTTCCGACTGCATACCAGCATCTTTTAGGGTAGCATGCATCACATTAGCTGCACCGATACCCTCAGGGTGTGGAGCAGTGATATGGTGGGCATCAGCAGTCATACCGCCACCTACGACTTCTGCATATATTTTTGCACCACGCCTTTTAGCATGTTCATATTCTTCCAGGATTATAGCTGCTGCGCCTTCTCCCAATACAAAACCATCTCTATCTTTATCGAAAGGACGAGAGGCTGTTTCCGGGCTGTCATTGCGCTGAGAAAGAGCTTTCATGGCATTGAAACCACCAATACCAGTTTCCGTTACGGCTGCTTCTGAGCCACCTGTAACCATTAGGTCGGCTCTGCCCATACGGATATAGTCAAAAGAATTGATCAAGGCATGTGTAGACGATGCACAGGCAGATACCGTGCTGTAATTGATACCTTGTAAGCCATGCTTAATGGAAATATGACCAGGCACAATATCTATTATCATTTTCGGGATAAGGAATGGATTGAAACGGGGCGTACCGTCTCCATTCGCAAAATCAATGATTTCCTTTTGTAGTGTGGTAAATCCTCCAATACCAGCTCCCCAGATCACGCCAGCTCTGGTACGGTCGATCTGTTCCATATCCAGCCCTGCATCCTTTACTGCTTCATCAGAAACAACCATGGCATACTGAGCAAAAGGATCGAGCCTTCTGGCTTCACGACGATGCATGAAATCCTGTACATTGAAGTTTTTGACCTCGCAGGAAAACTGAGTCTTAAATTTCTCAGCATTAAAATGCGTAGTAGGGGCAGCGCCACTAATTCCTTTGCAAAGAGCATCCCAATAGTCAGGAGCCGTATTGCCAATTGGAGTAAGTGCACCCAGTCCGGTGACAACAACTCTTCTGTTCATAGAAAGAAATTATTAGATGGTGAAGGGCGGTATAACAGGAAAGAATATCAATGGTCGATAGTCCATGATTGATAGTTGACGTTTAGCTTTGTTTTAGTTAAATAGGTTTTTTGCGCATTTTGCAAAGCAAAATGGGTGAAAAGTACCTTAAGCTATCGACAATGAACCGTGGACTATCGACGCCTTAACTATTTTTCGGTATTGCTTTCCAGGTATGTGACAGAATCACCTACTGTTGCAATGTTTTCAGCCTGCTCATCAGGAATAGAAATACTGAATTCTTTTTCAAATTCCATGATAAGTTCTACGGTGTCCAAAGAATCGGCACCTAAGTCGTTTGTGAAGCTTGCTTCCATAGTAACTTCCGACTCATCTACACCAAGTTTGTCTACAATAATCTTGGTTACTCTTGTTTTTATGTCAGACATAATAAAAAAGATTTAATGATAAAATCCTTGCGACAGCTTGTGTGAACCATACTAAAATCTTTTTAATCTTTTGATAATTAGTTTGTTATGGCTGTCGCACTTAATAAAAATTGCTTTCAATCGCAAAATTTGGTGCAAATAACGCTATTCGTGGCTGTATTACCAAAAAAACGGAGGACTATTTACACAAAATGAAAATACGAAGTATTCGTTTTTGCTTCTATGAATTTTAACGAATATTACAAATAAATACTTTACTAAGTAAAATATGGAACAAAGAATGCCGCAAGATGACAAGCATCCTGCGGCATTCATGAGTAAGTGTTTCTATTTAGACTATGCTTAAGGAATTTAAACATACTCTCATCACACTATCATCTTACTCTTTCAAACTTCCAAAGTTGCCCGCTTACGTTTTGGCACTTATCCATGAATGCTGTACCACCTTTAGAACCGTCCATTTTGTTGCCTTCCAGACATTCACCACTTCCTCGGAATTGTGTTTTTAAACGATAATGTCCTTCTTCGATTTGAGCAAAACCAGAAAATGACATTAATAAAAATAGTGCGATGATTGAAAATCTCATGATAAAATGTTTAGTAATTAGATTGCCTACTCTTTACAGGATTTTCGGCTTTCTCCTTTATTTGTCATCGCTATCGCTAAATGACAACACAAAGATGCAGGCAGAAAGGCTAAGAACGAATCAGATTTTTTGGACAAAATCCAGTGCAAAAAATCAGACTTTTTTTCGCAACAAATCGTAAGTAAAATACAATAAAAATGATTTCCACCAAGACATTTGCTAAGCTAAAAACCTAATAATCAACAATATAAACACAAAAAGACAGCACAATCATATATCTTTTTTTCTGAATAGATTTTTCTATAAAATCCTGAAAAAGGTGCCTGTTTTAGGTAAAAATTTTCTTGTTTTAGTAACTTTAAGGCATGAAGCGACCTGATTTTAGTAAAATACAGCCTGTTTTTGATAAGCCTACCAATGGCAAATTAGAACAAGAAGGAAAAACTTATAGTACCCCCGAACAGATTACCATCAAATCCAGATACAAAAAGGGAGATATAGAGCAACTGTATCATCTTGACTTTGCAGCAGGGCTTCCTCCTTATCTTCGGGGTCCCTACTCTACTATGTATGCAGTACGCCCCTGGACTATTCGTCAGTATGCCGGTTTTTCTACTGCGGCAAAAAGTAATGCTTTCTATCGTAGAAATCTGGCAGCGGGTCAAAAAGGATTATCGGTCGCTTTTGACCTGGCTACTCATCGTGGCTATGATTCCGACCATGAAAGAGTAGTAGGTGATGTTGGTAAAGCTGGTGTAGCTATTGACACCGTAGAGGATATGAAAATCCTTTTCGACCAGATTCCTCTGGATAAAATGTCGGTTTCTATGACGATGAACGGGGCAGTGATCCCGATCATGGCATTTTATATTATTGCCGCCGAAGAACAAGGAGTCAAGCCAGAACAATTAGCTGGAACGATCCAAAATGATATTCTAAAGGAGTTTATGGTGCGGAATACCTATATCTATCCGCCTGCGCCTTCTATGCGTATTATTGGGGATATTTTTGAATATACTTCGCAAAACATGCCCCGATTTAATTCTATCAGCATTAGTGGTTATCACATTCAGGAAGCTGGCGGTACGGCTGATATAGAATTAGCTTATACCTTGGCAGATGGGCTGGAATATATACGTGCGGGTTTGAAAGCGGGTTTGAAAATAGATAATTTTGCTCCTCGCTTATCGTTTTTCTGGGGCATTGGGATGAATCATTTTATGGAGATTGCCAAGCTTCGGGCCGGTAGGATGCTTTGGGCAAAAATTGTCAAACAATTCGATCCACAAAATCCTAAATCACTGGCTTTACGGACTCATTGTCAGACCTCTGGCTGGAGCCTGACAGAGCAAGATCCTTTTAATAATATCGCCCGTACCTGTGTAGAGGCGATGGCGGCTGCTTTGGGGCACACCCAATCATTACATACCAATTCACTGGATGAAGCTATTGCATTACCGACGGATTTTTCAGCAAAAATTGCCCGTGATACACAGATATATTTACAACAAGAAACCAATATTACAAAAGCCGTAGACCCCTGGGCAGGTTCTTATTATGTGGAAACACTTACGCATGAATTGGCAAATCGTGCCTGGGCACTGATTCAGGAAGTGGAAGAATTAGGCGGCATGACCAAGGCTATTGAAAATGGTTTGCCCAAATTGAGAATTGAAGAAGCCGCAGCACGCAAACAAGCCCGTATTGATAGTGGCCAAGATCAGATTATCGGAGTCAATGTATTTCCACCCAAGCAAGAAGAAGAAATTGAGCTTCTTGAAGTGGACAATACGGCAGTTCGGGAAGGGCAAGTCAAAAGCCTGAAAGAAGTTCGTGCAAAACGAGATAATAAAGCTGTACAAAAAGCCATAACAGCGATAGCCAAATGTGCTAAAACAGGAAAGGGCAATCTATTGGCATTAGCAGTCGAAGCTGCTCGCCTCAGAGCTACTCTAGGTGAAATTTCGGATGCTATGGAAACTTCTTTTGGGCGTTTTCAAGCAACTACACGTTCTGTTTCCGGTGTATATTCCAATGAAATCAAGATGGATGATAATTTTAAACAAGCCCAGGCATTAGCCGATAAATTTGCCGAAATGGAAGGCAGGCGTCCTCGTATTATGGTTGCCAAGCTTGGTCAGGACGGACACGACCGGGGGGCTAAAGTAATTGCTACGAGCTTTGCCGATCTTGGTTTTGATGTGGATATAGGTCCTCTTTTTCAGACACCCGCTGAAGCTGCCCGACAAGCGGCTGAAAATGATGTTCATATTCTGGGTATTTCTTCGCTGGCAGCAGGACACAAGACTTTGGTTCCTCAGACTATAGAAGCCTTAAAAACCATTGGACGTGATGATATAATGGTTGTGGTTGGTGGGGTTATTCCTCCAAAGGATTACCAGTATTTGTATGATAATGGCGTAGTTGGTGTATTTGGTCCGGGGACTGTTATTTCTGTGGCTGCTCAAAAGATATTGAATATTTTGATTAATACTGGTACTTTGTAAACTAAAGGTAATGTTGAATCGACAAATATAATGCAGCAAAGAATAGCACATATTAGCCTACTTGTCAGAGATTATGATGAAGCCATTGATTTCTATACTAACAAGCTGGGATTTGGCTTAGTAGAAGATACTAAAATGAGCGAAACCAAACGTTGGGTCATCGTGTCTCCCAGGGGCAGTGATTGTAGTTTGTTATTGGCGAAAGCCAAAAATGAAGAACAAATAAAAGCTATCGGTAACCAAACTGGTGGCCGAGTTTTTCTGTTTCTCCACACCGACGATTTTTGGAGAGATTACAACAGATTAATTGAATTAAATATAAAATTCGTTAAACCTGCCACAGAACAAGAGTATGGCACAGTTGCTGTGTTTGAAGATCTATATGGTAATCTTTGGGATTTGGTGGAGCCTATTAAAAAGTTGTAGGTTAAATACACTGTGTTCATAAGTTACCAATAGACTTGATAAAAATCGTTTAAATGGAAAAAGCAAGATATACCCCTGAAGAAGAGCGTGCTAATTACATCACACATGGTTTGGGGTTTCTGGCTAGTTTGGCAGGGCTATACCTTCTTATTCAAAAAGGCTATGGACATGAAGATGCTTTTGTTTTGCCCGGAGTGATTGTTTTTGGACTTGGTTTGGCAGCCTGCATGCTGAGTTCCACTATTTATCATTGGGTAACGCAGCCCGAGCTGAAGCACAAACTCAGGATTCTTGACCATATTTGCATTTATCTGTTAATTGCAGCTTCTTATACACCTTTTTCACTGGTAAATTTACGTGAACACTGGGGGATTCCTATATTAAGCGGTATTTGGATATTAGCTATTTTAGGCGGTATTTTCAAAATAGCCATTCGCAATAAATTACAGACTTACCAAAAAGTAGACACTTATATTTATGTTATCTTAGGTATGTTTGCCTTACTATTCATCCAACCTATTGTCACCTATATTGAACCTGGTGGTGTACAATTACTTGCTTTTGGAGGAGCCGCTTATATTATTGGTGTTTTCTTTTACGCCTCTAAAAAAATCCCTTTCAATCATGCGATCTGGCATTTATTCGTGCTGGCTGGTGCAGGCTTGCATTTTGCTGCTGTCTGGCTTTATGTGGGGTAAAAGACCGCCCTTCGGGCTGAGAGATGAACGCAACGAACCCGCAGGGCAAAGATATGTATATCTTTGGTGCAGTGAACCGCGACAGCGGATGGGAGGCATCCTGAAGAAGAGATTTTTTTAGTAGCAATATTTGTCTTTACATAAGTGCTAGGACTGAATTAATTTACACTTATAAAGGCATCTTTTGTCAGCACTTTTTGTTCTTGAAATATTCACTATGCTCAGGCATAGCTTACATTTCAATGCCTCAATTGCTAACAAAACCTACTCTTAATTAGCAATAACTTAATTCAGTCCAAGCACTTA
>JAHDFX010000225.1 GCA_020627965.1 Saprospiraceae bacterium
TGGCGGCGATTATCGTGAAGGAGAAGGCGAAATCCTGGCAAAAGGGCCAAATGTCATGCAAGGATACTATAATAAGCCGGAAAAAACGGCTGAAGTAATGACTGATGACGGCTATTTCCGCACTGGTGATATTGGTACTTTCATAGAGAAAAACGGGCATAAATACCTAAAAATCACCGGACGTAAAAAAGCATTACTAAAGACTTCTGGTGGTAAGTATGTAGCACCAGAGCCTATAGAAAAGCTTTTTAAAGAAGAATTCCTGATCGAGCAGATCATGGTCGTCGGCGAAAATAAAAAGTTTGTTTCTGCCTTGATTGTCCCTGCTCCTACAGCATTGAAAGAATGGTGCGAAGACAATGATGTGGAATGTACATTGAATGTCAGCCCACATGACCCCACGATGCATTGTGTTTCAAAAGAGACTTTACAAAACGAAAAAGTCCGTCAAAAATTTGATGAAATTATTAAAGGACTCAATCCTAATTTCAGCCATATTGAGCAGATCAAGAAATTTGAATTACTCACTGATCCATGGGATGTTACATCAGGTGAATTAACACCTACCATGAAAGTAAAAAGACGTGTCATTCGTGAAAAATTCAAAGCTTCAATCAACAGTATATACGATGTCTAATTGTTAAGGAATGAGGGATGAATAAAATGTACAAGTTATTCTTGCGTCATTCCTAAGCGATATTTCGATTTTTTTAAATCGTTGAATTTGTCCATAGTCGATGGTCGATAGTCCATGGTAAAACAGCCATCGACTATGGATCATTGACCACCTTCCCCGCCAGTTTCCTGGTAATCAATCAGCAATAAATGCCAAACCTTCGCCAACTTTTCCAGCGTCATCTTGCTCCTACCAGTGAATTACCTATGATGATAGAGGTCGAGCGGGCAGAAGGCGTTTATCTCTATGCGCCTGATGGCAAATCTTATCTCGACCTTATCTCCGGTATTAGTGTAAGTAGCTTAGGACACTGCCACCCTGCCGTAGTGGAAGCTGTACAAAAACAGGCAGCCACCTATATGCATACGATGGTTTATGGCGAATATATATTAACACCACAAGTAGAACTAGCTACACTATTGGCAGAAAGCCTTCCTGATGGGCTTGACAGCGTGTATTTGGTCAATTCAGGTACAGAAGCTACGGAAGGCGCTATGAAACTAGCCAAACGCCTGACCGGACGGCCAGAAATTATTTCCTGTTATAGCGCTTATCATGGTAGTTCGCAAGGGGCAATGAGCCTGATGAGTGACGATTATTTCACGCGTGCCTATCGGCCTTTATTACCCGACATTAAGCATATTGATTTCAATTGTGAATATTGCCTGAACAGAATAACCGAACAGACAGCCTGTGTTATTATAGAAACCGTACAGGCAGAATTCGGCGTGCGTTTACCGCAAAATAATTACCTCAAAAAACTCCGTCAACGATGCGATGAAGTAGGCGCATTATTAATTCTGGATGAAATACAGGTCGGCTACGGGCGTACAGGAACACTATTTGCCTTCGAGCAATATGAGATTCAGCCGGATATATTATTATTGGCAAAAGGAATGGGAGGCGGTATGCCCATTGGTGCTTTTGTTGCCTCTCAGGAACGGATGCGTGCCTTTGCCAATGATCCTATACTTGGTCACATTACAACATTTGGCGGACATCCCGTGGTAGCTGCGGCTGCTCTGGCTACATTAAAAACTTTGCTGACGACCGAACACATTGCGAAAGTAAAAAAGAAAGAAGCCTTATTCCGTGAACTGCTGGTACATCCTGCTATTTTGGATATTCGGAGTGCTGGTTTTATCATGGCAGTAGAGTTGAGTGGTTTTGATGTCGTTCAGGCTGTGATCAAACATTGCACAGCTAATGGACTGATTACCGACTGGTTCTTATTTAATAACCGTTGTATCCGTATAGCTCCCCCACTTGTTATTAGCGAAAAGGAAATACGGAAAGCCTGTTCTATTTTGCTGGAAGCCATTGATATTGTTCACAAAGAAGGGATTGATAAGAATGTTGAGAGACTGGATTATTAAAAACGTTCTGAGTATCTTTGGCGCATCTAAAGATCAAAAAGCTATGCAACAAATAGAACACATCGGTATTGCAGTAAAGAGCCTCAAAGACAGCAACGAACTCTACAAAAAATTATTGGGTGAAGCGCATTATAAGATTGAGGAAGTTGCCTCAGAAGGCGTCAATACTTCATTCTTCAAAGTGGGGCCAAATAAAATAGAACTGCTGGAAGCCACTCGTGAAGATAGTCCTATTGCCAAATTCATAGAAAAACGGGGCGAAGGCATACATCATATAGCTTTTGCTGTAGATGATATAAGAGCAGAAATGAAACGCCTGGAAGCTGAGGGCTTTCGTTTGCTCAATAAAGAACCCAAACGTGGTGCCGATAATAAATTGGTTTGCTTCATTCATCCCAAATCTGCCAATGGCGTACTTGTCGAATTATGCCAGGAAATCCTCGCAGAAAAATACAATGAGCAGGAATGACTTTAGACTGGTACATGTACCCACTCATTATCCTTGCCGGTGCAGCAGCCGGCACCATCAATACTCTTGCCGGTAATGGTTCTGCTATTACTTTATCTCTTTTGCTCTTTCTGGGTTTGCCGGCTGATATAGCCAATGGCACCAATCGTGTTGGCGTATTGGCGCAAAGCTTCACGGCTGTATCCACTTTTAGAAAACGAGGATTAGCTCCATTAATGAAAGCCGGAAAATGGCTCATACTTGCTGGTGTATTGGGAGCGATCTGTGGTGCTATGGTCGTTGCGGAAATTAATGAAGCCATATTAGAAAAAGTTATCGGCGGACTGATGGTTATGATGCTTTTTGTTGTTTTGATTAAGCCCAAACGCTGGCTACAGGAAAGCGTGCAACAAACCGATCAGCGCCAATGGCTAAGTATACTCGTCTTTTTTGCCATCGGCTTCTATGGCGGTTTTATTCAGATGGGGTTTGGTATCTTCTTTTTAGCAGCGGCTGTACTGGTTGCGCGTTATAGTCTCATAGACGCTAATATCATTAAGCTCATTGTTGTTGTTTTATTTGCACTTCCCGTTTTACTGATATTTGTCTGGAACGGGCAGGTCAATTGGAAATATGGGCTTTTACTGGCAATTGGTCAGGCAGCAGGAGGCTGGTTTGCTGCTAAGTTTGCTCTCGAACACCCTCGGGCAAAGATATGGATACACCGTCTGCTCATCATTATGATACTGGCTGTTATTGCCAAATTATTTGGACTCTTTGACTGGCTAATCACAGTATTTTAAGCCTACTGCTTGACTCCTTTGTCATATCGCTTTATCTTTGTACAAACAAATCAATACATGATATATCCAAAACTCAAAGGGCTACCCTTCGTTCTTCTCCTCATTTTTTGTAAATGCTTATTCGGACAACTTCCCCAAGAAACTATTCCTCAAATGATTAGTCCTGATGAAAATATTGAATATATTTCTATAGTAAAACAGGACGAGACCTCTTCTTATGAAGTAGATAACTGGCAGGGAGATGACATTATCATCCATTCTGAAGTAAGCGCTTCGGACAAAGATGGACTTGATCGCATCTTAAAAGAAAAAAATCCTTATAGGGTTGAGCATTTGAAAAAAGAAAAAACACTTATCCTGATTTTAAAAAAGAATGATCCAGATATTATCATAGGAGGAGGAGCTGTTGACTTTGATGTTACGTATAAAATATCCATCCCGGAACGACTTAAAATTATTGATTCTATAGATTAGGAATGAGGAGAAAATAATTTGAGCGTTTGCTCTAATCACATCTTTTTCATATATTGTAGCATAAACATTATTAAATAGGTGTTTAAACATCTGTTCATACTGATATTATATCAGCATGTAGTCTCAAACGAAATAATTCTCATCCTGCCAAGTTCTTTTAAGAACGTGTTCAAGTTGTAATTTAAAACTATATTGACTATTTCATGATCGTTGTCCGGTGGCTGTGGTCTTAAGTAGTTATTAATGAAATTACTTATGAGAATAACCAAATGTTTTCCGCTTCTTCTGTTGCTGACAGGCTTTATACAAATAACTTGGGCAGCCGAACCATTTACCTCCCCTTTAAAGAAAAAAACAGTCAATAATGAACTTCAAAACGACTGTACAGCGTCTATAAGTCAGGTCAACCTGGACATTAATAATGTACGGGCGAGGTTGCTGGGTGGTGGCGATATGTGGTGGGATTTGTCAGATGGAAAGTATATCATTCCGGCTGTAGCGCCGGGAGAACCAGAAGTATCCTCTGTTTTTGCTGGTGCATTGTGGATTGGCGGCCTTGATGCAGGCGGAAACCTCAAACTTGCTGCACAAACCTATCGTCAGACAGGTAATGATTTCTGGACAGGCCCCATAGATGATGAAAACGGGGGAACTGATTTTCTGACCTGTTTGTCCTGGGATGAACATTTTAAAGTTAATCGTACAGCTATACAAGCTCTTATAAACGATTATCTGGCGGATGACGATGGAGATGGACAGCCTGATTATAGTGTAGACAACACACCTGATGAATCCTTATTAGAATGGCCAGGACGTGGAAATCCTCATTTTGAAGACAATCTTGGTTTTGCACTTCCCAATCAGGAGCTTGCTCCTTTTCATGATGAAAATGGAGATGGAATATATGATCCTTACGATGGTGATGTCCCGACGCTTGATTTGCGGGGTTGTGACACCCCTTTACATCCCGACCAAATGATCTGGTGGGTATATAATGATGTAGGTAATGAGCATAGTGATTCACAAGGCGCACAAATAGGTATGGAAATTCAGGCTATGGCCTTTGCTTATGCTACAGGTGATGACGTCAATAACATGACCTTCTATAATTATAAATTTTTAAATAAATCCCCTGAAACATTATATGACACTTACATTGGGCAATGGATGGATGCTGATCTGGGATGTTGGAATAATGATCATCTGGGCTGTCAGCCCGACAAAGATTTAGGTATTGTATACAATGGTACTGAAACAGATCCGAATTGTGCTTCTGGAGGAGGACTAGTCTATGGATATGGTGAAGAAGTCCCCATGTTGGGCGTAGATTTTTTAAGCAGCCCTACAGATGAAAATGGTAATGAAGTGGGCATGAAGGCTTTTGTTCGCTATTTTAGTGATTTTGGACCTACCAGTTACCCCGAAACTGCCGCGCATTATTACGCTTATATGACTGGATTTTGGAAAGACGGTTCGGCTATCGAATACGGAGGTGATGGTTATCTGGAAAACTCCTACCCATATCCTTATATATTTCCAAGCGATCCTACTGATAATTCGCCAGATGCCTGGTCGGAATGTAGCATGGGGAATGTAGCTGCCGACCGAAGATTTATCCAGTCCACAGGATCATTTACACTTGAACCAGGAGAAACGAATGAAATGACTGTCGGACTGGTTTGGGTACCAGATGTGCCACATCCCTGTCCTTCTTTCGACAGAATACTGGAAGCCGATTCTTTGGCGCAGCACCTATTTGACAATTGTTTTAATTTATTGGCAGTTGCGACGGAAGATATAGCGCAGGCAAACTCGAAGCTGGATAATATTCAGGTTTTTCCTAATCCTGGTTATACTTCCGATATACAGAAGATAAATATTAGAAATTTGCCACCAAAATCTATTGTCTCGATATACAGCCTTGATGGGCGACTGATTCGGCAACTGAATAATGCCACTGAAATAAGTAACAATATAGAAGAGTGGGATATGAAAAACCAGCAAGGGCAAGTCGTCCCGGCATCTGTATACATCATACATATTGATGCAACAATTTCTGGATGGGGTACGAAAGCGATTAAATGGATAGGCGGTGGAAGTTAAGTAAGTAAGCGGACAGAATTAAGGGTTCGATTTTAAGAGGTGTTCGACTAATTTTAGCTTTACTAAGTGACAATACTCCGTATTGGTTTTTGCTTTTATCCGTCAAATGACATTAGGTCTTAAACGAATGCGGAGCATTCTCAATATCAATACGGAGTATTGTAAGTGAGAGTCATTGTAAAATATATAAAAAGCGTCGTAACTTCGTATTCTATACAATAAAATTTATTGATATGAAATACATAACGACTCTACTTAGCTGTTTACTTCTTCAAACTGCCATAGCACAGCAAACGATTGGGCTATTTGAAAATGATAGTTTAGCTTATAATGGCTATACTTTATTTTCGCCAATGAGTACGACTGCAACTTACCTCATAGATAATTGCGGACGACTCATTAATAGTTGGGAAGGCAGTAATTTTCCGACCTTCTCAGCTTACCTGTTGGAAGATGGCAGCCTTTTGCGCCCAAGTAGAGGCTTGGGTTTACCCAGTATTGTTGAAAAATACAGTTGGGAAGGAGATTTGCTCTGGAGCTATAGATATGAAGCCAAAGGAGGGCTGGGACAACACCATGATATTAAGCCTATGCCCAATGGTAATATTTTGATTTTGTCTACAGAAGAATACACAAATTCAGAAGCTATACAAGAAGGTCGAAATCCAGTCCTTCTGGACAATAACCTTTGGCCGGAGCATATTGTAGAGCTTCAACCTATTGGTACAGACTCCGCCGTGATTGTATGGGAATGGCATGTATGGGATCATCTGATACAAGAGTTTGACAGCACTAAAGCCAATTATGGTGTAGTTGCCGATCATCCTGAAAAAGTAGATATTAACTATGTTGGAAGCGCTGTTCAGGGTGCTTTCACCGACTGGCTTCATGCCAATCATATTGATTACAATCCACAACTGGATCAGATCATTATTAATCTCAGAAATTTCAATGAATTTTGGATAATCGACCACAGCACAACAACTGCCGAAGCAGCGGGTTCTACAGGAGGAAGTTCGGGTAGAGGTGGAGATATTCTATATCGATGGGGTAATCCTGAAGCCTATAAAAGAGGTACACCATTAGATAGAAAACTTTATTTACAACATAATACACAATGGATTTCGGAGGGGCTTCCCGGAGCTGGTAATATTCTTATTTTTAACAATGGTAATGGACGCCCCGGAGGGAGCTATTCTTCCATTGATGAACTTAGTTCAGTGGCAGATGAGTTTGGCAACTATTACATTCCACCGGCAGGGGAGCCATACGGGCCTGCTGACTTGACCTGGACTTATGCCGATAGTGCTAATTTTTATGCCCTTCGCATCTCAGGTGCAGAACGCCAGCCTAATGGCAATACATTGATCTGTGATGGCTTTTTAGGAAGATTGTTTGAAGTAGATAATGCTGGCGAAGTACATTGGAATTACGTCAATCCCATAGCGAATGGCACACCGCTCTCACAAGGAGATATGATCTTTGGTAATACTATTTTCACGACAAGAAGATATAGTGAAGATTATCCTGCTTTTGAAAATCGTGACCTGACGCCAGGTAGTGTTCTGGAATTAAATCCGCTTATCGCAGCTTGTACGATCTTTGAAGAAGAGCCTGTAAGTATTCATGCGCCTTTCGGCAAATATGGACTTCGAGCCTTCCCAAATCCAGCTAGCCAAACCGTTCGTTTTGAGTATGATTCCAGCCAGTTATCAGGCAATGCCAGTTTAGAAATTTATAGTCATATGGGGCAACTTATTTACCAAAAAAATCTACATTTAAATGATGACCACATTAATGTTAACCTAAATGATTGTGCAGCAGGTTTGTATTTTTATCGAATTAAAACAGTAAAATCAAGTGCTTTGCAAAAATTAACCATCATTCGATAATTTACAATACTCCGTATTGGTTTTTGCTTTTACCAGTTCAATCACTCATTCGCACAATAATACAGCACAACAGTTTGATTAGCTTCCGACATATTACTTTATTCATATTTGCTTGCTTGTGTAGTATTTTTGTACAAGCACAAATACGTAAAGACCTGGACGAAAAACGGCAGCAGTTGAAAGAAGAAATCGCTCTTATACAGGAGTCGCTCGACAATACAGCGCAAGATAAGCGGTATACAATGAGCCAACTCAAAACGCTCCAAAGGCAGATCGACAAACAGGAAGAACTGATCGCTACAATTAGTGAGG
Organism: Saprospiraceae bacterium; assembly: GCA_020627965.1. Taxonomy (GTDB): domain Bacteria; phylum Bacteroidota; class Bacteroidia; order Chitinophagales; family Saprospiraceae; genus JAHDEO01. Next base: position 8,085 of record JAHDFX010000225.1, read on the forward strand.
AACTTGGTTTGATAGTAAGCAGTATGGAGCGTGGAGAAGAGATTATTGTTTCGCTCGAACAAGATATTGAACGCATAAAGGAAGATTATCAGCAAATGCTTCGCCATGCACATCGCTATAAAAGTCGTACCAATCGAGCCATGTTTGTCTTTGCTGCCGACAATTTCAACCAAGCCTGGCAACGTTGGCAATACCTGAAACGCTACGACCAATCACGCCGTAAACAAGCCGACCTTATCATCAAAACCCAGAATCGACTCAATCGAAAAATAGAAGAATTTGCTAAACGCAAAAAAGAAAAAGAAAACCTACTGACTGTCGAAAAAGAAGAAAAAAATGACCTCAACACCAAACTAGCTGACAAGAAGAGTATTCTCTCCCGACTCAAAAGCAAGGAAAGCCAGTTGAGGGCAGATATTGTTTCCAAGAAAAAAGCCAGCACATTACTCAACAAACAAATAGAAGGGCTCATTGATGAGTTTATGCCCGTTAGCCAACCAGAAAAAGAACCCACTGTTTCCAGTTATCCAACGACACCAGCCGATACCCAACTAGCTGAAAATTTTAGAAAGAGTAAAGGTAAATTGCCCTGGCCGGTAGAGTCCGGGTTTATATCCAGTGAATATGGTTGGCAGAACCATCCGGTTTTCACTCAGCTAGAAACTTTCAATAATGGTATTGATATTCGTGTACCCTATAATGCATCGGTGAAATCTGTTTTTAAAGGCGAAGTTATTAATGTTTTCTTTGTACCTGGACATCAAAATGCCATCATGCTTAAACATGGAGATTATTTTACTGTTTACACCAATATTAGAGAAGTTTATGTAAGCAAAGGCGATCAGGTAATTACAGGACAAACCCTGGGTTTAGCCGGACAAGATATGAGCTCCAATGATGCAGAAATCCACTTCGAGGTCTGGCGCAAAAAAGACAGACAGGATCCCATGGCATGGATCAAAAGACGATAATTATCCAGACTTTTTTGAGAAAACCTTCAAAACTTTAAACAAGCCTTTAATATTACCGTTAAGAGTATGTTAAAATTTGCTACTTGTAACCAATTGAGGGGAGTTCAAACATGCTTTAAGAATACATTCCTACGCAAAAGTCAATATGAAAATTGAAGAAGAAATCAAACAAAAACAATTTGTCAATGAATTGATAAAAGCTGATGTTAATATCATGTTCACAGCTTCTTGGCTAAGTAGGTTAAAAACTGATATATTGAAGCCTTATTGTATTAGCTTTCAACAGTTCAATATCCTACGTATTCTTCGTGGCACTTATCCCGAACCAGCAACCGTTAAAATGTTGACGAAGCGCATGGTAGACAGGATGTCTAATGCTTCCCGTTTAGTTGATAAACTGTGCAGCAAAGAATTGGTTATACGAAAAGCATGCAGAGATGATATGCGAAAAGTTGATGTATTGATTACTGAAAAAGGGCTTAAGCTTATTGAACAAATATCAAAAGAATTGGAAGCTAAAATTACTGAGGCTATCGGACTAAGTACTGAGGAAGCGTGCCAATTAAATGAATTGTTGGATAA
>JAHDFX010000226.1 GCA_020627965.1 Saprospiraceae bacterium
AATACCAAGAACTGGTCTGAACGTACAGTAGATATTTTGACTCCTTTAGATGTGGAATGGATAGACCTCGATAATGTTGAAGCACCAGATGATGACCTCAGGCACAGAGGAACTAAGGCAGGCGCTGCAGTATTTGCGCGAGGTGAAGGTATGTGGCATGGTCAGGAAGAAATATTTTTTGCTTGTACAAATGGCGGCCCTGACAAATTAGGACAAGTATTTAAGTATATACCAGGTCCATACGAAGGAACATCAAGAGAATCAGAATCTCCAGGTAAACTGATCCTGTTTGCCGAGTCAGATAATAAAAATGTCCTCAAAAACTGTGATAACCTAACTGTAGCTCCATGGGGTGATATCATCCTTTGCGAAGATCATCATGATGCCTTTTTGAGAGGCATTACTCCAGAAGGAAAAATCTATACTTTCGGACATAATGTAGGGTCTAAATCAGAATTTGCAGGGGCTACCTTTTCGCCGAGCGGTCGTACACTATTTGTAAATATTCAGGGTTTGGGACATACACTTGCTATTACAGGACCCTGGCATAAACGCTTGAAGATTTAAATTGTTGGTAGACAGTTGTTTGGAATTTGTTTGTTGTGAATTTTTCGTAAATTTAGCCCAAACAAACAAATAACACATGTCTTCAAAATTTTATTACCTTATCCTCATTGTTTGGATAATGAGTTGCCAGTCTCTGGTACACGCACAAGTCTGCAATGACATATCTCTGGATGATATTACTAATCCGGGAGTTTACAACTACGCTACAATCAATCAAAACGATGGAATACGCAACGGGCCTGATTATGACGATGCTACCATCTACTATCCTACCGATGCTCAGCCGCCCTTTGCTGGCATTGCTATGGTAACGGGATTTCTTAGTGATGCAGCAGACATTCAAGCCTGGGGACCTTTCCTGGCATCAAATGGGATTATCGTTATTAATATCGAAACGAATAGTGGTTTTGATTCTCCGGCAGACAGAGCCGATGGACTGATCGATGCTCTTGAAACTTTACGGGCAGAGAATGATCGTACGGCTTCTCCATTATTCGGAAAAATTGATACCGACAGATTTGCTGTTGCCGGATGGTCGATGGGAGGAGGAGGAGCTCAGTTGGCCGCTTCTCTTGATCCCACTCTTAAGGCTATACTTGCTTTTTGCCCCTGGTTGGGGAATCCTTCTAGTAGTGATCTTGATCATAATGTGCCATTACTGATTTTAAGTGGAGAAGATGACACTACTGCTCCTCCTAATAATCACGCAGATGAACACTATGCTTTGACTCCAGCTAGCACTGACAAAATGCTTTTCGAGGTTGCCGGAGGAGATCATCGGGTAGCCAATGATCCGGCAAATGTACAGGAAGAAATGGGTAAGTACGGTCTTGCCTGGCTTCGCTATTATCTATTGGAGGATAGCTGTCATTGTCCTTTAGTACTCCAGCCTAGTACTGCGACATCTGAATATTTAACGAATGTTATTTGTCCGGAAATTCCGGCTTGTGTCATCGTACTTAACATCAATGAGACAATTATTGATGATGGTCTTTATCAGGCTGCCGAAACGGTTACTGCAACAGGAACTGTACCAGCAAATGGAGTTGTTATGTTCAAAGCAGGACAAACAGTCAGCCTGGAAATAGGATTCGCAGCTGTTCAAGGAGCCGATCTTGCACTTAACATTGAGGATTGCCTTCAGTCTCAATAAATTTAAATACGTTCAGGGTCAGACAAAATTTGATTTTTAAATCAGAGCCAGTTATATTAGTATAATTGTTTATATTTATGGTTAAACAATTTAGAGTACGCTTACTTTTAAAAACTAATAAAATGAAAAACCTGAAAATTTGTCTGACCCTGATTGTTGTGTTTTGCCTGTCAAGTTGTGTATCAAAGAAGAAGTTTGATGCTTTAGAAAAAAAAGTGAACATGCTGGAAGAGATCGGTACTCTAACTATCTATGACGACGACGATGATCAAGATGGTATTATCAATGTGCTTGATCGACAGCCCGACAGTAAACCGGGCTGCCCGGTAGATGTGAAAGGTATTGAACTGGATAGCGATGGAGATGGCATTATAGATTGCCACGACAAAGAACCTTACTCACCTCCAGGTTATGAAGTAGATGAAGAAGGAGTGGTAGTCGTGCCTGCCATGTATGAAGATGTTGTAGTTGTGGAGGAACCTGCATACTACTATGTAGGAGAAGAAACTAAAGTCACCAATGAATTTACCCTTGTAGATACCTATTTTGCTACAGACCGGAATCTGATTGGTGAAGCCGACCATCCTCAACTAGAGTTCGGTACTTATCGAGATAAAGTGAAATATGGTAAATGTGTCATTTCTATTCCTGCCAGTCACCAGGTAGGGCAAATAGAGACCCCGTCTTGGTGGAGGTTAGAGTTCCGTGAAGACCCTGGCAAGCATGTAATGTACCAGAAAAGTGAAATTTTTGATAAAGACGGATTTTTTGAAGAAATACAATCTATCGAAGGAAAAAAGATGCTGCTTTTTGTACACGGGTACAATGTTTCTTTTGTCAATGCAGCCAAAAGAACAGCACAAATGGCCTATGATCTATCTTTTCCCGGAGTCCCGCTTTTTTATAGCTGGCCTTCTCAAGCTTCGTTATCAGGCTATATTGTGGATTCACAAAATATTGAATATGCAGAGCCAAACATTAAGCAGTTTATAATTGACTTGATCGTACAAATGCCGGATCACGAAATTTACATTGTTGCACATAGCATGGGCAATCGGGGAGTTACTAAAGCTTTGGTCAGCATATTTAAAGAAAACCCTGAACATGCCGCAAGAATCAAAGAGATCATACTCACTGCGCCGGATATTGATGCACAAATATTCAAAAGAGATATAGCACCCAACTTAATTATGCACGGCAATTCTGTCACCTTATACTCTTCTTCTACAGACAAAGCCCTTGAGGCCTCAAAGGCAATAAACGGATACCAAAGAGCAGGAGATGCGGGAGGTAATATTGTCATTATAGATGGTATTGAAACCATCGATGCAACGAATATTTCTACAGGTTTTTTAGGACATTCCTATTTTGGAGAAACAAGGAGTGTGCTAAATGATATTGATCTTTTAATCGACAATGGATTGAAAGCCAATGAAAGGAATGGACTGGAAAAGGAAGTAAGCAAAACCGGAACATACTGGAAATTTAAACAGTAGCTATTTCTCATCCTTTATTGTCTTTCTTTTTGGTTTTTGTTCATCTACATTAAACCTTTTTGTCCTACCTTAGTCAAAGAAGCGTGATGCACATGAGTAAACATACAATCACGGATGAGGAGATCGTCGCAGGATTGCAGCGAACAGATACGCAAAACCAGGCTTTCCGACAGCTGATGGATAAGTATCAGGAGCGTCTGTACATGCATATCCGTCGGATGGTTCATGAGTATCAGGATGCCAATGATGTATTGCAAAATACATTGGTAAAAGTGTATAAAGGCATTAAGAATTTTAAAGGAAATGCAGCCTTATATACCTGGCTGTATCGTATTGCGACTAATGAGTCCATTACTTTTTTGAAGCAAAAGAAAAGAAGAAGAAGCACCTCTATAGAAGACGAGGAAGGCGGAGTAGCTGCACAGCTCAAAGCAGATTCCTGGTTTGATGGAAGTGAAGCTCAGCGATTGCTCAAAGCAGCCATCGCTATACTGCCGACCAAACAGCAAGCAGTATTTAATATGCGTTATTATGATGAAATGAGCTATCAGGAGATTTCAGATGTTGTAGGTACTTCGGTTGGAGGCCTGAAAGCATCTTATCATCATGCAGCAAAGAAAATTGAACAGTATTTGAAAACAAGACTTTAGATAAAGATCGTGAAAAATAACAAAGACATACAAGACGAATTAAAAGGTATTGCGCCTTTATTGTCCAATATGGATAAAAATGAGGAAGGTTATCAGGTACCTCATCTTTATTTTGAAACTTTGCAAAATAAGGTGATGAATAAAATCGCCGAACAACCAGCACAAGAAAGTGTTTTAAATCGTTTTTTAAAATCCATTTTACAAGCCAAATATGCGTTGGCAATAGCTGGTGTTCTGGCTTTACTGATGGTAGGCACTTTCGTGATAAATCCTGAAAATACAAACAATACTGCCTCTTTAGCCAGTATTAGCACTGAAGAATTAGCCGCATATCTGGACGATAATATAGATGATATGGAGCTCGATGTACTCTTGGAAAACACAGAGACTACATTGGATTTCTCAGACGGCATGAACTTTGACTTAGATGAAATGGAAGATTATATCGACAATGAATTTTTTGATGAATTAGATGATACTAGTCTGGAAGACTTTTTATAAAACATACAAATCATGAAAAAACTACTTTTTATATTATCCTTTATGAGCATTGCTGCAATATGTAGCTATGCACAACCGGGAGGAGATGAAATGCGTGATCTTGAACGCAATCCTGAACTCAGAAAGAAAATTGAGTCTTATCGAACTGCCTTTTATACAGAGCATTTAGAACTTAGCCCAACAGAGGCACAAAGCTTCTGGCCAGTTTTTCAAGAAATGAATCAGCGAATGCGAGAGCTGAAAAAACAATACAAGCCACGCCAGAATAAAGCAGACAGGGCAAATATGAGCGAAGTAGAGATCAGAGCCGAGTTGAAAAAGCATTTTGAAATGAAACGAAAAGCTTTAACACTCGAAGAAGAATATATGAATAAATTTTTGGAAATTCTGCCAGCCAAAAAAGTAGTCATGCTACCTAAATTGGACAGAGAATTCAAAAAGAAAATTCTAAGAGAATTGAGACAGCGCAGAACGGAAGAACAGCGAGAAAGAAGATTTTAGAGAAATTATTTTCGACTTTGCTCAGTCAATAAAGCTGGCTGAGCGAAGTCGAAGCCAGCCCTTAAAACAAAGTCCCCGACTGAGCCGGCGGAACAACACCCAAATGCCGATAAGCTTTCTCTGTAACTTCACGTCCACGGGCAGTTCTTTGTATATAGCCTTCCTGAATCAAAAAAGGCTCATGCACCTCTTCTATCGTTCCGGCTTCTTCACCTACAGCGGTAGCTATAGTACTCATTCCTACAGGGCCTCCCTTGAATTTATGAATGATCGTAGACAGGATTTTATTATCCATCTCATCCAGTCCACTTTCATCTACATTGAGTGCAGATAAGCCGTATTTAGCAATTTCCAAGTCAATAATACCATTACCTTTTATCTCAGCAAAATCCCGGACACGACGCAGCAAAGCATTAGCAATACGAGGTGTTCCACGACTACGACGAGAAATTTCCTTAGCACCAGCATCTTTAATTTCTACCTCCAATATACCAGCAGAACGTTTTACAATACGTGTCAAAGTCGGCACATCATAATAATCTAAATGACAATTAATGCCAAAACGAGCCCGCATAGGTGAAGTAAGCAAGCCCATTCGGGTAGTTGCACCTACCAGCGTAAAAGGGTTGAGCGTAATTTGTATACTTCGGGCATTCGGGCCGCTATCGATCATAATATCAATGCGATAATCTTCCATGGCTGAGTATAAATACTCTTCCACTACATTATTCAGGCGATGTATTTCATCAATAAATAATACATCATTATCATCCAGATTGGTCAGCAAGCCCGCCAAATCACCAGGTTTTTCCAATACTGGACCAGAAGTCATCTTCAGTCCGGTTCCCAATTCATTGGAAATAATATGTGCCAATGTCGTTTTTCCCAAACCCGGCGGGCCATGTAATAATACGTGATCCAATGCTTCTTCACGCCGCTTAGCAGCCTGGATAAAAATATCCAGATTTTCGACCAGCTTGGGCTGCCCTGAAAAATCTTTCAGCATCTTAGGCCGCAGCGCACGCTCTACCTGCCGCTCTTCTGGCGTAAACTGCTCATGAGTAGGATCAAGATGTGGATTTTGCATAGAGGGCAAAAATACAAATTTTTTTAGAGACCGTCCTGCGGACTGAGAGAAGAGAGACCATGCCTTCGGCATTGAGAGAAGAGAGATGTTTTTAATGTTAATGCAAATGTTGCATCGTGATTAATTGTTTGAAAATCAAATATCTGCCCGCTTACTTATTTATAATTAAATAGAGACAACCCCTCTCGCTTCTCTCAATATCGCCTGCGATATGATCTCTCAGAGAGCAAAGCGAACGATCTCCTACAAAAACAAAAGGGACACGACTTATTTAAAAGTGGTATCCCTTTCTCGTACAACTGCTTTTGCAGGTGCTCGAAACCGAACTTGCAGCAATATCTGCTACTTTTCGTTTTCTCTTCGACAACTCGACAAAAATCTTCGCGCTAATTTATGTGTCGCTATCTTAGAGCCTAATGCCTACACGGAGAAGTAAAATGGATGCATCAACGCTTAAATTAAATACATCCGCCGTGAGGACTTTTGCCGCTTTTGCGGACTTTAAACACTTCGGACTTTACCGTGTGTTTAGGCCTCACCAAATAAAATTATTCGGTTGTCCTATTCTTTTTAACAGAAAAATAATAAAGATTAATGAAATAATCTATCACATTTCTCTATCCAAAGTTGTACCTTTTTCTTCCAATAAACAAATTAATTTGCTCACAAAACTTCAACACAAGTTACTAACAATTGTTGGTAACCCATGAAAAGTTGTTGGTAATGTTTTATGCAGACTATAAAAATTGAATGAATATGAACAAGATTTACCTGACCGTATTGCTACTTATTGCTTTAAGTACTGCTTACACACAGACTATAGAAACAGGCTTTATCGTACATGATGGATTTGATCGTGAATATTCCTTGACTATTCCTTCTGAATATTCTGGTAATGAAGCACTTCCGTTGGTTTTGAACCTTCACGGACTAGGTACAGACGGACCTATTCAGCGGGGTTATTCCCAGTTTGATCCTGTAGCTGAAGCCAATACTTTTTTTGTGGTATATCCTGATGGAATAGATGAACAGTGGGATAGTGGTTTTGGTACAGGTGTAGATGATGTTGGTTTCTTGACGAATTTGATTGATTCACTGGCAGCAAACTATAATATAGATATGAATAGAGTGTACTCAACAGGCATGTCGAATGGCGGCTTTCAGAGCTATCAGTTGGCTTGTGAAATCAGTGAAAAAATAGCCGCTATTGCCTCTGTGACTGGCGCTTACTTGGTCACTTTAGACCTCGGTTGTAATCCGGTTCATCCTATGCCAGTTATGGAAATTCATGGTACAAATGATGTTACAGTACCTTACACAGGCAATTTTCCGACATACTACGGTGCTTTGGAAGGGGTTGAGCAATGGGTAATGCGTAATAATTGTGATCCAACACCCATTATTACCGATGTTCCAGATACCAACACGACGGATGGCTGTACAGCAAGTCGTTATTATTATGGTGGCTGCGATAATGGTGCCGACGTAGAATTGTATAGAATAGATGGTGGCGGGCATAGTTGGCCAGGTAGCCCGATTCCCTGGGATGTTACTAATTATGATATGAATGCAAGCGAAGTCATCTGGGAGTTTTTTAATCGCTTTACGCTAAATGGTTTAACAACGTCTATCTCATCATTCGATAATATGCTGGAACTCCAATTTGCACCAAATCCATTCGACAGTGAGCTACGTGTCAATTGGGAAACAGAAAAAATGGAAGAAATATCCGTTATCAATTTGACTGGTCAGCTGGTATACTATAAAACCATTGAAAGTCAAGAAAAAGAACTGACTATAAATAGTAATGACTGGTCTTCAGGAATTTATATGATACAGGTGAAAGCTGAAGGGCAGACTTATGCTTATAAGATAATAAAGCAGTAAATTACTCAGTCTACCCAATCCCGAAACTGCTTCATAAACTTCTGTACTTTAGGATTGATAATATAAGCACAATAACCTTGTCCCGGGTTTGTATTGAAATAATTTTGATGATAATCCTCTGCCGGATAAAATACTTCAAAACCTGTGATCTCTGTAACGATCGGATCAGGCCAGATAGCTGCTTCCTCTGCCGCTTTCTTTGATTGTTCGGCTATTGTTCTCTGTTCCTCATTATGATAAAAAATAGCGGAGCGATACTGAGTACCTTTATCATTACCCTGTCTGTTCAGGGTGGTTGGATTATGGGTATGCCAGAAAACTTCCAAAATATCTGCAAAAGAAATAATAGAATTATCAAAAGTAATTTGGGCTACTTCAGCATGACCGGTTGTCTCTGCACAAACAGCCTGATAAGTAGGGTAGGGAACTTCCCCACCAGAATAGCCTGAAACAACAGACTCTACGCCTTTTAGACGTTGAAAAACAGCCTCAACACACCAAAAACAACCTGCCCCAAGTGTTGCAATTTCTTTGCTCATTTTAGTATTTATTTACAGTTTTTTCCTTCTAATATTAGTTTTGTATCAGGTATTTAAACACACTCTTAACCACAATTACACTAAAATAGTTTTTATAATTTTTTTGAAGTAAATGAATTAATGTAATTTAGCGACTTACAAATATACAATTGAGGTATGAAAACGAAGCTTGTATTATGGGGTCAAGACGAAAATGAACAGAAGGTACTAGTTGCTATGCAACTGCGTTCAGAAGACAATCAGGTTGATGTATGGTCTTTTCATGGAGAAGAAGCCACAACCGATTTACACAAGAAATTACTGTATGAATGGCGAGAAGGTAAAGAAATGGCTTTCCCGGAAAGTGGCTATCAGCATCATGAATTTGAGTTGACAGCTGCCGGATCCATTCTTCCCGACAGTATTAAACCGGAAAAAGATGAATTGATCGACAGAGCAAAAACAGAATGGCATTTTGTTGTCTTATCATCTAAGCTGAACAGTGTCTACCAATCAGAACTAAATGACCTGGAAGAAAAAGTAAACAACATGGAATCTTATGAAGGAGCCATGTGGGAAGAACTCAAAGTTTTTTGGGACAAAGTGCGTGAACAAATGGTAGAGAATAATCTACTTCGTGATCACGCCAATTCGCTGAAAAGGAAGATCAACACCTTATTCTCGAAGCTGAAAGACCTGCGTGCTTCACACGAAGAAGAGTTTCAGTTGGCTTCCAAGTCACAGGTGACCAAGTTTATAAAAGAACTGGATGAAGTGGATACCAGAGTTACTAAAGGATCTTCTCTGCATTTAGTTTTTGAAGAATTGAAAGCTATACAGCGTGAATTTAGAAATGCCAAGCTCACCCGTCCGGATCGTTCAAAACTATGGGCGCGCATAGATGGCGCTTTTAAGACGTTGAAAGAAAAACGCTTTGGCACAGCTCAAACTGGCAATACTGCTACCGATCGTCATAAGCATAGGCTGACAGGTTTATTAGAAGCCATTGAGCGTATGGAAGAATCTATCAAGCGTGACCGTAGAGAACTGGAAATACAAGAAAAGAAAAAGACAAGTAATAGAATAGGCCAACTAGAATCTCAATTATTGGATGCCAAGATCAACATGATCGAAAGTCGGATGAAATCCAAAGAAGAAAAGCTGGCTAATATGAATAAAACCCGCACTCAGGTCGAGAAACAATTAGAACAGTCTAAAAAACGAGAAGCAGACGTTGCTGCTAA
>JAHDFX010000227.1 GCA_020627965.1 Saprospiraceae bacterium
ATATAGCATTGGCTATTATCACAAACAGATGAAGCCCAGCCATTAGGTAAGTTTTCAACTACCCGCTCCCAACGAAGCGTGATGTCATTTGATGTATTATTTTCAACATAGGCTATCGCCTCAATATATGCCTCAGAAGGATCACCCGAAACATACGCCGGCGAAGGATAGACCGTAAAAGTCTGCCCAAAAGCCGCAAAACTCATGAATAGAATAAGGGAATATGTAAGTAGAATCTTTTTCATAAAATTATTTTGTCACAGTAAATAAAACTGTTCGTACACTATAATATACGTTGACGAACGACTTTTGTTAGCAATTTGGCACAAATTTTATTGCTAAAACGTCAAATTGCCGTCATCTTATCCAATTTTAATATGGCGAAAAGCTAAAAAAGCCGGATTTTGGCACTAAATTCGCCTTCAGATTAGCATATTTGTTTAAAAATATTAAAAATTTAAAATAAAGATACTTATGAAATTACTCAAGCTAACCACCATGCTAGTATTTGTTTTTGCTGCTACATTGAGCTTTGGACAAGACAAATTACCTGATGTCACTATTCAGGAATTGAACGGTAAGAAAGTAAATATTCAAAGTTTTGCTGAAAATGGAAAAATTACTATACTGAATTTCTGGGCGACCTGGTGTGTACCTTGCAAAAAGGAATTAGATAATATCGCCGAGCTTTATCCAGAGTGGCAGGAAAAATATAACATGGAATTAGTAGCCGTATCTGTAGATAATTCAAGAACAGCTACGAAAATTAAATCTGTTGTAGATAGTAAAGGCTGGGAATATATCGTACTTTCTGATAAAAATGAAGATCTAAAGCGTGCCTTGAATTTTCAGGCAGTTCCCTATACAGTGGTTATTAATGAAACTGGTGAAATCGTTTATCTTCACGATGGTTATGTAGAGGGAGATGAGTATGAATTAGAAGATTTACTAAAAGAACTATCTGGTGTAGAAGATGCGCCAAAGAAAAAGAAAAAAAGTAAGAAAGGAAAAAAATAATCTTCATTATAATGGATATTTAGATAATATTTAAGCCTTCTGTTTAGTTAAAACAGAAGGTTTTTTTTTGTATTCCAACAACGAATACAAAGTATTGTAATAAAAACAGTATTTTTGGCGTCGATTTTATGGGATTAAATATTTTATACGAATTCGGACGTTACCTCAAATTGATGGGCAGTATGTTTACTCGCCCTGAGAAATTCTCCATGTATTGGAAGGAGACATTACGTCAAATGAATGACATCGGAGTAGGCTCTGTGGTCATTGTAGGCTTAATTGCACTATTCATTGGTGCCGTAACCGCCGTACAATTTGCTTATCAGCTACAAGACTCATTCATTCCTGCTTATTATATCGGATACATTGTTCGTGACTCTACTATTATAGAATTGGCACCTACAATCTCTTGTCTGGTATTAGCGGGTAAAGTCGGTTCCAATATTGCTGCAGAAATAGGAGGCATGCGCCAGAAAGAACAAATTGACGCACTCGAAATTATGGGTGTTAATACAGCCTCCTACCTGATCTTACCTAAGATCGTTGCCGCGCTTTTTGTAATTCCTTTACTTGTGATTATTGGGGCAGGCATCAGTATTATGGGCGGCTTTCTCGCTAGTGTTTCTACTGGCATGGTCACCGCTGCTGATTATGACCTGGGGCTACATTCTTTCTTTGTCCCTTATTATGTATTTATGATGTTGGTAAAAGCAGTCGTTTTTGCCTTTATCCTGACTTCAGTTTCCTGCTATAAGGGCTTTTATGTAGAAGGCGGTTCTATAGAATTAGGTCGAGCAAGTACACAGGCAGTTGTATATAGCAACATTTTGATCTTACTGGCAGATTATATTATTGCATTGGTTTTAACTTGATATTTTGATAAGAGCAGAGCGTATACACAAATCCTTCGGAGAGCAGAAAGTGCTCAAAGGTATTTCCACTGTTTTTGAGCAGGGAAAAACGAATCTACTTATTGGACGAAGTGGAGCAGGTAAAACAGTTATGCTCAAAATTCTGGTCGGTTTGCTAGAACCTACAGATGGAGAAGTATGGTATGACGATACTAATTTTTTTACTTTAAATAAGAAAGAAAGAAAAGCTATTCGTCAGCAAATTGGTATGTTATTTCAGGGTTCAGCGCTCTTTGATTCTATGACAGTAGAAGAAAATGTCCGGTTCCCTCTGGATATGTTTACCAATAAAACCAAAGGCGAGAAACAAAATCAAGTCGATAAATGTCTGGAAAGAGTAGACCTTACAGGCAGTAATGATAAATATCCGGGTGAAGTGAGTGGCGGTATGCAGAAACGTGTAGGTATAGCACGCTCTATAGTACTGGAGCCCAAATACCTGTTCTGTGACGAACCTAATTCTGGACTAGACCCCAAAACCTCCATTGTTATTGACGAATTGATCCGCAATATTACAGTAGACAACAATATGACTACAATCATCAATACACACGATATGAACTCTGTGATGGAAATTGGTGATAAAATTAACTTACTTCACTTAGGAGAGTTGGCCTGGGTAGGTGATAAAAATCAAGTACTTGAAAGCGAAAACGAGACGCTCCAGGACTTTATTTTCGCTTCTCCTTTCTTACAAAGACTACGCAAGGGAGCATTAAAACAATAGGCAGTTGGAGTCACAATCAGAATGTATTGTCAGTGTTCATCCCTCTTCATGCAATTTCGCAGCTTCTTCCAATGCCTTATAAAACTCTTCTCCATACTTACGTATAAGCGCATCTTTTACAAATTGATAAACAGGCATTTTTAATTGTTTGCCCAGTTCGCAAGCAGCCGAGCAAATATCCCAACTATCATAATTCACCGCTTCAAAACCATCATACTTTTTAATCCTAATCGGGTATAAATGGCAGGAAATAGGCTTTCTAAAATCTGTTTTCCCGGCTTTATGCGCTTGCTCTATACCACATTGAGCAATGCCGTTCTCGTCCTTAGTCATATAAGCACAGGCAAGCTTATGAATTAAGGGCGTACCGTATTCTTTTTCTTTTTTGTAATAAGTAAATACGCCTTGCTCTTCTATAGCTTTAATGCCTTCCTCTGTAAGGAAAGGCTTTACATCTCCATAGATTTTTTCCAGTGTAAGCTTTTCATTTTCTTCCAATGGAGCACCATAGTCGCCCTCCCAGCAACAAGCCCCCTTACAGGCGTTCAAATTGCAGACAAACTGCTCCACCACCACATCATCACTGATAATCTTGTCTTCTATTAATATCATATCTAATACAAATAACTCAATACACTAAATTCACTATCTTGAGCGAAAATACAATAAAACGATGAAAGACCTCCGTATCACGACCATACAAACTCAGCTTCATTGGGAGAATACTGCTGCAAACAGAACCATGTTCGAGCAAAAAATGGCAAGTTTAATCAATAAGACCGACATAGTTGTTTTGCCAGAAATGTTCAGTACTGGTTTTAGCATGAAAGCTGAAAAACTGGCAGAAACAATGGATGGACAAACCGTCAACTGGCTCAAAGAACAAGCTAAAAAACTTGATACAGTTATTACAGGAAGCCTTATTATTCAGGAAAATTCTCAATACTATAATCGCCTGATCTGGATGCGCCCGGATGGAAGTTTTGAAATCTACGATAAGCGACATTTATTCACGATGGCAAAAGAACATGAGACTTACACGCCCGGAGATGAGCGCCTGATTGTGGAATGTAATGGCTGGAAAATTTGTCCACTAGTTTGTTATGATTTGCGTTTTCCTGTATGGGCAAGAAATACAGATGCTTATGATGTCTTGATCTATACAGCCAATTGGCCTTCTATGCGCAGTTATGCATGGAGAACTTTATTGCAGGCCCGTGCTATTGAGAATCAAGCTTATACTATTGGGGTAAATATTGTTGGAAAAGATGGAAATGACCTGCCATACCAGGGAGATACTATGGTTATAGAACCATCAGGCGCCGAGATTTTATACCATAAAATGCACGAAGAAGACGTACAGACACACAGTTTATCTTATGAACATTTGCAAAAAGTGAGACAAAAATTGCCTTTTCTGGCGGATAGGGATGAATTTGAAATCAAATAAAAATTATCTTAACTTTGAAAAAAGTCTTACATGAAGATAAATAAAATAGAACTGACGAATTTTCGTGGTTTTAAAGGGAAGCATGAGATAGATCTGCATCCAGAGCTTAATGTGTTTGTGGGCGTTAATGGTTCAGGGAAGACGACTATTTTAGATGCAATAGCGGGTATTTTCCGTATTTTGATATCTAGGACGATGGCAGGAGTAGGAGTAAATTTTGAAACTGATAGAAGAAGAGAGATTAATATATCTGCTATTGGGAATGCACATTGTTCAATGTGGTTAAATCATAAAGCTCTTAATGACATTAACGGAGGATTTAAAATAAGTAAAAATTTAACAAAAAAGCACAGTTGGGAAGAGTTTGGATACTTCGATAATGAAGGGATTGAGTATATTAAGAATGAAATAAATTCTCAAAAAGTAGTACCACTTTTGTCTTATTTTTCGGTAGAAAGAACAAACTCAAAAATTAGTTTTAGAGATACGGACTATGAAAATGGTAAAAGTTCAATCACCCAAACAGATGCTTGGGACGGAGCTTTACAACAAACTGTGAATTTTACCCATTTTTTCTATTGGTTCAGAAGATTTGAAGATATAGAAAATGAAATGAGGCTAAATGTAAAGCCAGATTATAAGGACACCTATCTGGAGGCTATTAGAAATGCTATTGAGAAAATATTAGATGGTTTTTCTGATTTAAGAGTTAGGCGGTTACCTCCATACCCTGATTTTGTGATAAAAAAAGAACAAACTGGCGAAATACTTTCCATAAATAACCAGCTCTCACATGGCGAAAAAACGATGTTAGCTCTTGTAGGAGATTTGGCATTACGACTTGCCATTGCTAATCCTCAACTCAAAAACCCACTACAAGGAGAAGGAGTAGTACTGATCGATGAAATAGATTTACACCTACACCCAAAATGGCAGAAAACAATCGTTAAAAAATTACGAGAAGTATTCCCAAAAATCCAATTCATTCTAACCACTCATTCTCCCTTAATTATTAGCCAGTTAAAAGCTGAAAATATAATTTTGCTTGAGAATAATCAATGTATACCATTAGAAAAAAAAGGAATCAATAGCTACGGACTAACAATTGAGGATGTGCTGGTAAAAATACAGGGAACTACCCACTTATTACCTAAGGAAGTGCGTAATGAATTTAGCAAACTCTTTGACTTGATAGAAGCAGATAAACTAGAAGAAGCCAAAGTGCAATATTCCAAATTAGAGCGTATTGTAGAGCCTACTCATCCTGAATTATTAAAAGGTGACACAGATATTAAAATCAAGGAGCTGATGAAATGAGGTATATAGAAAAGACTTTAGAACCTAAGGAGTTGAGTGTATGGAAAGAAGAAAATAAAGAGGTATTACAAGAAAAATATCAGAATGAGAGCGGGAAAGACCTCTGGAAATTCATGGATAGCAAGACAAAAACACAGCTCAAAATAACTCTTATGAAAGAGCAAGGCTATCTTTGTTGCTATTGTGGTAAGCCCCTCACTAAAGAGAAAATTCACCATGTAACTATTGAGCATCTGGATGCAAAAGGAACAGATAACAATAAATTAAGAGTTTATGACTATTTCAACTTATTAGCATCTTGTAAAGGAGGTAGTGTAATAGAATTACATAAAGTTGAGGCTGGCGAGACTTTAGAAAGCATAGCAAACAAATATGGAGTAGATGTAGAACATTTAGAAGATGCCTATATTATGACTGACTTCGATAAACAAAACCTGAAAAGCTATAATCCGGAAGACCTAAAAGTTGGAGACCGAATTGTGATTGTTCCTTTAGCGAACGGGAATGAACAACACTGCAATATTAAAAGAGACAATAAGCCCGTATGGAAGCATCCATTACAAGAAGATGTAGCAACATATTTTCGTTATAACAGAGAAGGTGAAATCATCACAAAAAATACTGAGGAAGAATTTTTTCAAACTGTAAATAATCTTGGACTTAACGACAACCAGATACTTAATCAGGATAGAAAAAGAATTGCTGAACAAGCAGATATTCTTCTGCGACGACTATATGAGTTGTATGGGGCAGATAAGGAAAATTTTATCGAAAAAATAAAGACCTTAATTCTGAAATATGAAAGCCCTGATGATGGTAAACTACGTCCTTTTTCATTTGTATCAGTGACTGTTTTAGAGCAGAGAATAAATGCTTAGTCGTTTCAACATCTACCAATCCATCCTCCACCTCGGCTTCAGTGGTTATCCTGAGATCGCCCCTGTTGCTGTACGGGAAATGTTCTCAGCAAGAAAAGGCTGGCGCAGGTTATTGAATATCTTCGGGCGACTGATAAGCCTGCCCATAAAAGCGATTACCTATCCTTTCAAATACAGACAACATCGCAACTATGCAGCCTTAAAAAATAAACCCTGGCTATTCGTCATCAGCAAAAATAATCGAGATGTACTGAAGATGCTCAAAAAACGCCTACCCGAATCCGTCTACCTGACCTATGAACCAGCCATTACGGATAAAATAGATATTGCTCCACTCTTATATTTTCGAACCTGGCTGAATTTATACCGTTTCCCTTTACTCTGGTGGCAATTTTATAAAACCTATGGCAAGAAAGCCTGGTCGCATATCGACTATCTCTTCAAAGCCGTTGGACAATATGAAGCTTGTCGTCATTTTATCAAAAAACATCAACCCCAATACATTGTATTTGCCAATGACCATTCTCCGCTTCCCAGAGCCATGCTGATGGCCGCTAAGTCGCTCCAGGTACCAACAGTTTATGTACAACACGCCAGTGTTACGCCATTTTTTCCGCCATTATCATACGATCTAAATTTACTGGAAGGACAGGACACGCTAGACAAATACCGTCAAAACGGCGAAATAACAGGTGAGGTCAGATTAATAGGAATGCCCAAATTCGATCAATACACCAATTGTAGAAATACAGAAAAACAGGTAAAACGAGTAGGCATTTGCTGCAATAAAATGGACAAAGTCTCAGACCTCGACAATTTATTAAACTACCTGTCGAAACAATTACTCGACCTACAACTGACCTTTCGCCCCCATCCGGCTGATAATCGGGAATTTCATTTGCCGAAAGACGTATCATTCTCTAATGGCAAAAAAGAATCTGTCTTTGATTTTTTACAACAACAAGACCTCATCATTGCCGGAAATACTTCTACTCACCTGGAAGCTACTTTGCTCAATGTCGTCAGTCTTTATTATGAATTTAGCGATTACGGAACCGAAGTCAGCGATATGTATGGCTATCACAAAAATGATTTAGTAGCAAAAGCAGACACTCAAAAAGAACTCGTTCAACTTATCTTAAAATATGCCGAGAACAAGCCAGAAGTATACAGGAAAGCCAAATATTATAATGCTTTGGTTGGCACAGAGAATGAAGGAAAAAGCGGAGACTTAGCTGCACAGCATATTGCGAACTTAGTTACTGATAAAAACAAAAACCAATACGAAGTATTGTAAAAAAGAAAACCATGAAAATCCAGCTAAACATCAACAACACCCAATACCAGGCAAACCTTAAAGAGCCGATAGACATCTCCATACCACTGAAAGAAGGCATGGAAAACCCCAATTGCTTCTATGCACCACTCATGGAAACTTCTCCTGTCATAGCAGGTGATTTTATCGGCTCCACCCGACAAGGCGGTTTACTCAATTTTTTAAATGTCAAACTGAATCCGCATGGGAATGGCACGCACACCGAATGTGTAGGGCATATTGCAAAGGAAATTTATACCATCAATCAATCCTTAAAAACCTTCTGCTTTCCTGCAAAATTAGTTACCCTATACCCGCAAAAACAAGAAAATGGTGATCGGGTAATTTCAAAAGAACAATTTGAAGAAGTCATCAAAGCAGGAGAAGTGGAAGCCTTAGTTTTACGTACTATGCCCAATGAAAAAGACAAACTCTCCCGCCATTACTCAGGCACCAACCCGCCTTATCTCCATCATTCCGGACTCAGTTATCTGGTAGACTGCGGCATCAAACATCTTTTATTAGACCTGCCATCAGTAGACAGAGAAGAGGACGAGGGCAAACTACTAGCGCACAAAGCTTTCTGGCAATATCCTGAACAGCCCAGAACAGATTGTACCATTACCGAAATGATCTATGTCCCGGATAATGTCCCGGATGGTTTATATCTTTTAAATATACAAATAGCTAGTTTTGAAATTGATGCTAGCCCCAGCAAACCTGTACTTTACAAGCTTTTGAAATAATAAATTAAAAAAAGAATATGAAAATAAGGCAATAAAAACCTACAAAACATACGAGGCTTTATCAGGACAAAAGTCCTAAAATATTTTGTTGAAACAGGGCATAAAATTTACGTTTTGTGTCCTGTTTTGCTACACTTAAACGTCAATAAAAACAAAGGTATAATATTTGTGTTAACAGAAAGAGAGGGAGAAACACCTTTATAGTGTCTGTATTTTGGCTTCACACGCTAAAAAAAAGCCTATTCCTGACATTTTTTCAAAAAAAAATACCCGGACATACAATATTCAATGTGAAAACGTTAATTACTCAGCAAATATCTACATCGACTGACAGCTTATTAAGATGATAAAAAAATACCTATTTACATTAGTTTCTTTATTCTGCTTCACAATAGCCTTTGCCCAACCAGTAAACGACGAGTGTGATACAGCCATCAATATTCCAACTGTAGAAAACTGGTGCTCACCCACCCAAGCCTACACCAATGTAGCTGCGACAGCCTCCGGCTTCGGACCACCATCCTGCTTTGATAGTCCAGCAAATGATGTCTGGTTTACCTTTACAGCAGTGGCTACCGACGTGGTTATTACTGTTAATGGAGATCAGGGAATCGGCGGAGGAGGAACACTAAACAACCCCTCTGTAGCACTATATGACGGGGCTTGTAGCGGTACTATCGGAGAATTTCAATGCGAAACCGATTTTATCAATAATAATATCTTAGAATTATATAAAGGCGGACTGACCGTCGGACAAACCTATATTATTCGTATTAATGGCCGAGCAGGAAATACTGGAACTTTTCAGTTGTGCATCAATAATTTTTACCCTCCTGTAGAGCCAGGATCAGATTGCCCGACAGCGGCTATTCTTTGCGATAAATCGCCCTTCTCTATTCAGAGTGTCATTGGTGCTGGTAATGACCCTGATGAAGCTGCCGGAACTTGTCT
>JAHDFX010000228.1 GCA_020627965.1 Saprospiraceae bacterium
GACTTAGGATCTAGTGCTTCACGGCGTGGGGGTTCGAGTCCCTCCACCCGCACTAAAAAATTCGATTTTCAGGGATTCAAAATTTATCTGAAACCATTGAGCAAAATTTGTTTCAATGGGAATTTAATAACACACTACTCATTTTTCCAGATCGTTTTTCCAACGATATATTATCCGATAAAAGTATGCCAACCGTTTCAACTACAAACACTGACCAGTTAACAACTATCATAACGGTCAATATTACACCACAAGATTATAAAGAATCAGTTCTTCAGGAATTAAAGAAGTTTCGTAAAAAAGCTCACCTAAAAGGTTTCCGTAAAGGGCAGACCCCGATGTCATATATCAAAAAAGTATACGGCAAATCTGTTCTTGCTGAAGAACTCAATAATACTGCTTTCAACGAAGTGGTCAATTATTTATCAGACAGTAAGCTGGATACGCTCGGGCAACCTATTCCGGCAGAAGATCAGGAGCCTCCTGTGCTGGATATGAGCTTTGATAGTGAATATAATTTCAAATACGAAATTGGGCTACAGCCAGAGGTAAAGCTAAAAGGTCTAAATAAAAAAACTAAACTAAAGCTGTATGATGTACAAATTCCGGAAGATCTTGTAGATGAAAGCATAGATCGTTTTAGAAAAGAGAATGGCAAAAGAGAAACAAAAGAGGAGGTAAGTTCAGAGAATGATCTGATACTCGTCACTTTCACAGAGCTGGAAGGCGACCAAGCTAAAGAAGGTGGAATCGCTCAAAAAACCAGTATGATCGCCATTCAGGATATTCAAAACGATGCGACTAAGAAGGAAATTCTAAAAGGAAAGCAAGGCGATACTTTTGATGTGAATATATATGATATGGTCAAAGAAGATCAAAAAGATCATGTCAACAAGTATCTTTTATACGTAGAAGATGGCTTAGAATTTAATGAAACGTTCCGTATTGAGCTTCTTTCTGTGACCAGCATGGAACCAGCCGAAATGAGTGCAGCATTGCTAATTGGCGCAGTAGGGCGTGAAAAAGCAGAAAAATACGTAGCTGAATATCTCCCTAAAGAAGAGGAGGCTGAACAAGAAGAAACTGACGGAGCAACGGAGACAAAAGAAGAAGAAAAGGAAAAAATCGTTAGTGATGCAGAACGCAAGGCTGCTGAAGCAGGTATGCGTACGGAGATCAGGAAAATGATGCAAGTAGACTTTGAGCGTAGTGCAAAAAGTCGAATGTTGAATGAGTTGAAAGAGCTTATGATGGAAAAGAACGAAGTTTCACTACCTGAAGCTTACCTCAAGCGTTGGATGAGCATTAATAAAGATGAGGGCGCCCCTGATGCTACTGATAAGGAATACCAAATGCTTGCAGAAGGTCTTCAGTGGAATATACTTCGTGAGTTGATAGCCAAAAAAATGGATGCTTATATCAGTTACGATGAAGTAGAAAAGGATTTCAAGACCAGATATTTTGAAATGGCAGGCGTTAATGCTGATGCTCCTGATGCAGACCAGCAGTTTTATACTTTCTTAAATCGCATGGAACAGCAGCAAGGTGGCAATTTTAGCATTGCGAATATGCATATCAACAAACTCCAGGAAAATATAGAAGATAAAATAGAGGAATTTATCACCACAGAAACAGAAAGTGTCAGCAGCAAAGACTATAATGAAATGCTAAGAAATGAACAGAAGGAGATGCAGAAAAAAATGCAGGAAGAACTAGCCGCTGCTACAGCAGAATAGAAGTTATAGTCTCCTAAAATACAGCGGGGATTCATATCCGTTCGTCGGTAAAACGTCACATTTCGTCTGTTTTTATGTGACGTTTTATCCAACTTATCCAACTTATCTACCCATTTCCGTATTATAAGTGGTGTGTAGTTCATAAATTACGGAAAACTAAATTATCAAAATTCCAAAGAGTTTAAAAGTTAGATTATGTTTGATCAAAATGAATTTAAGAAATATGCTACCAAGCATGCAGGTATCAATACACTGGCTTATGAAGATTACGAGAAAGCCTTTAATACAACTGTTCCCAACATTCATGGCTTAACACCAAATGTAATTGAGGAACGTAGAATGAACGCTGTAGCAATGGATGTGTTCTCTCGCCTGATGATGGACAGAATCATCTTTCTGGGTATGGGTATCAACCAACAGGTAGCGAATATCGTTAATGCGCAGTTGTTATTCTTGCAGTCTACAGATCCCAAACGTGATATTCAGATTTTCCTGAATAGCCCAGGCGGTAGTGTAATTGATGGCTTGAGCATCTATGATACGATGCAATATGTTTCTCCTGATGTAGCTACTGTATGCACTGGCTTGGCGGCTTCAATGGGCGCCGTTCTTTTGACAGCGGGTGAAAAAGGTAAGCGCTCATGTCTGGAGCATAGTCGTATCATGATTCACCAACCTTCTGGCGGCATGCAAGGGCAAGCAAGTGATATGGAGATTACCTATAATTTCATGAAAACTTTACAGAAAGATTTGTATGAAATACTGGCTCGTCATACCGGACAAACTTACAAAAAGATAGAAGCTGATTCAGATAGAGACAACTGGATGCGTGGGGAGGAAGCAAAAGAGTATGGGTTGATTGATGAAGTGCTTACAGGCACACCTGAGAAAAAATAAGTCAATCTTTTACTGAAAATATATTAGACTTGTTACCCTTTAATAAGTCTATTCAAAACACTCAAGTGAGCCGACAAAATTTTGTCTGCTGTTTTAGAGTTATTTATATATAAAGTCGTTATCGTGACAGCGTTATCTGGCCAAATGTGCCGGAAAAAGCTTATATTTGCGAATTATTTCACCTTTGGATTATAAAATAAATATGAAACGTCAAAACTATAGATGTTCCTTTTGCGGTAGAAGTAAAGAAGAATCTCTAATTCTTGTAGCAGGTATTGACGGTCATATTTGTGATAGCTGCGTAGAACAAGCACAGCAGATTATAGACGAAGAACTCAATTCGAGTAAAGAAGAAGAAGATTTTAATTTTCCACTAACCACCATACCACAAGACATCAAAAACCACCTTGATCGCTACGTGATCGGTCAGGATGAAGCTAAAAAATTCCTTGCCGTTGCGGTTTATAATCATTATAAAAGACTTCGCCAACGCATGGACGATGATGTAGAGATTGAAAAATCGAACATCCTGCTGGTAGGTCGTACTGGTACGGGAAAGACTTTGCTTGCAAAAACCATTGCAAAATTCCTGAAAGTTCCTTTTGCTATTGTTGATGCGACGGTCTTCACAGAGGCAGGTTATGTCGGTGAAGATGTGGAGAGTATTTTGAGTCGTCTATTACAAGTTTGCGACTACAATGTATCTGCTGCAGAGCGTGGTATTATTTATGTGGATGAAATTGATAAAATAGCCCGTAAAGGGGATAACCCTTCTATCACAAGAGATGTATCGGGAGAAGGCGTACAACAAGCTTTACTAAAAATGCTCGAAGGTACAGATGTCAATGTTCCTCCGCAGGGAGGAAGAAAGCATCCCGAACAAAAAATGATTAAGGTCAATACTGAAAACATCCTTTTTATCTGTGGAGGCGCCTTTGATGGTATTGAAAAACATATCGCACGCCGCCTGAATACTCAGGTTATCGGTTTTAATAACGATGAGATAGACCGTATAGACCGTGATAATATGCTGCAATATGTTAGTCAGCAAGATATAAAATCTTTTGGGCTTATTCCTGAATTGATCGGACGTTTGCCTGTACTCACTTATTTAGCTCCTTTGGATAGAACGGCATTGCGCCGTATTCTCAATGAGCCTAAAAATGCTTTGGTCAAGCAGTATCAAAAATTATTTAAATTAGAGAATATCGAGCTTACATTCAGTGACGAAGTATTGGATTTCATCGTTGATAAAGCACTAGAATTCGAGCTTGGCGCCAGAGGACTAAGATCTATTTGTGAGGCGATCATGACGGATGCCATGTTCGAATTGCCTTCTAAGAAAGATGTTCGGAAATTTGAAGTCACGCTAGATTATGCTGAACAAAAGATTAGTAAATCTAAACTCAACAAACTGAAAGTAGCTTCCTAACTATATTATTCAGGCTTATTCATGAATGTGCTTATACGCTGTGTGGTTAATGCCAGACACATAGCAAGTTGCTCATTTGGGTTTATATTAGAATTGTCTATCACAATGGCGTCATCTGCCAGCTTGAGTGGACTATCTGCCCTTGTCGAATCTATATGATCTCTGTGTATCAAGTTTTCCCTTACCTCTTCGTCGCTTACTACCAATCCCTTTGCTCCCAGTTCATCGACTCTGCGTTGCGTACGGACATTTATAGCGGCAGTCATGAATAATTTGAGTTCGGCACCAGGGAAAACAACGGTTCCTATGTCTCTTCCGTCCAAAACTACGCCTTTTTGTTTGCCCATTTTGCGCTGCTGTTCTACCATTGCCCGACGAACCGCCGAGATGGCTGCTACTTCACTGACTCTTTCATTAATGTACATTTTTCGAATTTCTTCTTCTACATTTCTATCATTCAGGAAAGTCGTATTTTTTTGATGGATTTTTTCAAAATGAATTTTTATTTGCTGTAAAGCAGCATCAATCGCTTCTTTATCATCAATATCCAACTCATTTTCTATGCAGTATAATGTCACAGCACGATACATCGCACCTGTATCTATGTAAATATAGTTAAGTGCTGCGGCAAGTGCTTTGGCGAGTGTACTTTTTCCACAGGAGGCATAACCATCCACAGCAATGACGATCTTGGTTTCCATTGCTGCAAAGATAGAAAACCAATGGAAATTATTTATTATTCCTTACGTAGCCTGTTTGTAATCATTTCCCAAAGTTTTTCATAAGGAATAACTTCAAGCTCTGTAATCAAACCTCTGTAAGTAAATGGTGTTTCAATTAGTTTATTATAATACTTATCGGTATTGGTCATCGCATCAGGATTAAAATCAGCACGCATCAACTGTTGTAGTAAGCGAATAAACTGAATGACGCGATTAAATTCTTCTTTTTTCAATTGGCGGTTAGCATAGCCTTTCAAACGGTCGATACGCTCTGCCACTGCATTAAAACTGCGCTTTTCTAATAAAAACAATAACTGTGCGATCACCTGAAGTACCGTAAAGATACGTTGATCCTTAGGGTAAAGAATGGGATCGTTCAGAAAACGGGACAAACGGAAGTTTTTACGCCTTTGCGCCCTGAATACCGGACTTGTAGATGACTGACTTTCAATGATATAGTTCAAATAAATATCGTATATCTTCCATTTTTCTTTTTGGGTGCCAGTTATTTTTCTGAATTTGGAATTACTGGTTGTTCTATTGTAAATAGCTACTGCCTGAATGTAATTATCTGTATGCAAAGCAATCAGCAGGTAATACTCCATAAATTCAAACCAATTCGGGCTACCTTCAGGGAAAGACTGTAAAGCTTTTTCTGCATTTTCTCGCCCTCGGGCAAAATCCCTCATATGCAGATGTGCTGACATTTTTTTCAACTGGAAAGTCGCCAATTTGTCGTCTTGATAATACAATGGATTCTCCTCAATGTACTTCTCTGCCCGCTCACAGACTTCCAAAGCACTATTATAATCAGCTAACATTTCATAGCGATAAGCCCAAACCAAATACATGTTGTAAATAATAATAGGCGAATCAAATGTCTCCGATAAACCAACCAAAGCTTGACAGTAAATGTCTATTTTTTCTTCCAGATCAGAGTTTTTCGACGGTGGTTTATGATAATTCATTACTACACGCTGATACAACTCTTCCGAACGTATTTCAGCATCTAGTACATCCTGATATTGCTTGCTGTACTGATCGTAAGTCTCATAATTCTTTTCATCTCCGATTGTGGCACAGTGTTCTCTCAGTATGCGAGAACAATTAACAATAACATCAGCAAATTTAAACTTTAATGCTGTGGTAAGAATCTGCCTAGCCAGGGCGGAGGCTGTCATCTTGGCATTATTAGATAAAAGAATTTTTACCAGTGTCCAGTCTTTATTGCAAGAATAATAAGCCCTGTCATAACCAGAGGCTGAAGGACGATTAACGTCAAGAAAGAAGAGTGTATTTAATAACCTCTTACGAAATCTCGATTTTAATTGTCGATATTTATCATCAGTAGGAGAACAAGAATAAAGATAGGAGGAGGCGTCACGATCATTCTTAAATTTATTCGCCATTAAGGCTTCATAAAACTCGTTAAACTTACTGTTTTTGTGTTTAAGCGAATGGTCATCAAATATTTCAATCTTTCTTACCTTCTTCTTCGTAACAATTTTTGAAATCTCAATTAAATTCTTCATGTTATATTATGATTTACCTACTTCAAAGTTACAATAAAATCCTTAAATATGGTACATTCAATGTCACATATATACGCCTTAAACCTACAAGATGTTTCACAGTAAACAAAAAATGTTTTTTACATAATCTTTAATCCACTAAATAAGAGATAATTAAAGAAAAATTAATAAATTATATTTTAAAAGAACCTTTCAATAAAGAATAAAAAAACTACATATTTGCTACAATTATTCTATGCTTAAGTGACAGTATTTTCATAAAAAAACAAAAAATATACTGTCTCACATTTACATAAAAAACGATTTTTGCTGAAATAAGTTATTCTTTACACGTTCTTAAGGAATTGGTACACTATTGGCAATAGTAAATCCAACACACATAATTTTTTATGATGAGAAATTTCACATGTTTATTATTTGTTTTGCTGCCTTTCTGCCTAATGGCTCAGCCAGCAATGCCGACTTACTCACTAGACCTCATGCTTCAGCCTAAACAAGAAGTCAAAAGTAATCTTTGGGTAGGTAAAACCATTGATATTATGGAAAAACGGCTATTGGCTTATGGAATGAGTTTGGGAGATTTCCGGCTAAAAGATGCTGGCGATCATATTGAAGTTAGGGTATTAGCGACCAAAGACCCGGAAGTAGTCAAAGCTATCCTGACTAGTTTTGGAGAATTCAGGTTGATGCCTGTACACAAAGTAGATGATACCAAACTGAAGTCGTTTTATAAGGCTCTCGAAAAAGCTTCAGTCATTATCAAAGGTAAAAAGCAAAGTCTCTCCGCCTTTTTCCAGATCAATGACCCGCCAAATAAAGAACTGGCACCTACTTTTCGTCGCTATCCTCCAGCAGTGATCGGCATGGCTAGAGGAGAACATAAATCTATAGTCGACCAATTCCTGAATGATCCTCAAATACAGGCACTCATACCTTCTAACTCTACTTTTGCCTGGGGTATTAAAACCAGCAATATACATGTAGGCATGTACGACCTATACCTTACGGACAATACGCCTGGCGGTTATTTAATTGGAAGTGAATATATTACAAAGGTAGAGATCATCAAGAAACCGAATATTTATGGTATGATAAAAGATGTACTTGCTATTGCTTTTAATGATATTGGGAAAAAACAACTGAGAGCCGTTACTTCTTCTAATATTGACAGAGAACTTGTTGTTTTGGTGGATGATAAAGCTATTTCAGCGCCCTTAGTTAAAGGTGCTATTGAAGCTGGTATTATCGAAATTCCCGGTGCTTTCAATCAACGTGAAGCTGCATTTTTTGGCAAATTGTTACGCTCTAAACCTCTACCGCTTGAATTAACGATCATTGAAAATGGTAGAAAAATAGTTCATGACCCCAATAAAAATCTAAAACCTGTCAATAGCGATCCGAATGTGATCTGGAAACAAAAACAGTGATCAGGAATTATGAGGAAAATACACGCATTTTGCAAGGCAAAATGGAAAACTGAACGACTTTAAGGCTAAAAAGACAGCCATCGACTATGGACTGTCAACCATCGACCGCTTATTGATACTACGCATAGCCCAATACCCGATAAGCAAATAAGCCTACCCATTCTTTAATCAACATTTTCCAGACGACCAGGCTAGAATCATTGGGCAATATAAAGCGCCCTGGTGTAGGCTTAAAGTTATCAGATTGAATATCAGTTGGAAATGCTGTAAATTCGACGCCGGCTTTTTTAAATGTCCTGGAAGCCCTGCGAAAATGAAAAGCTGAGGTAATGAGCAAACAACGGGCATCCGGGTATTGTTCTTTAAGTATTTTAGCGGTGTAAATTGCGTTTTCATGTGTATTCCGAGAGCTGGGTTCGATAATAAAGTCTTCTTCAGGAATACCGATCTTTGCCAAAAATTCTCCGGTTATTTTTCCTTCACTAATCTTCTCCCCTACTACTTCTGCCGAGCCACTAGTGACCAGTATTTTACTGACTTTTCCTGTTTTATATAATTCAATAGCATTGGTCAGTCGATCAGCTCCCTCGCTAAGATGCAGGCGATCTCTAGGTTTTTCCAGTACATCACTGAAACCGCCCAGTACGATGGCTATATCATACGTTCCTTCCAGGTTACTGATTGGTACAGGAGGTACTTCCCAGGATTTTAAAGCCATATTGCTCAGAAAAGGATTGGTAAGCAGGATGAGTAGGAAGACGCCCCATTTAAAAGCACGCTTTGTTCGCACTTCATGACTCCCAAAAAAGCTATACAGGAATAATCCAATAATCCAGTTGATCGGTGTTAGTAAAAAGAATAGCGCTTTGGAAAGAACAAAAAACATGTATTAAGGACTTTGTTTAAATTTCTTGTAAGAGGCAGCCAATTTTATATCATACTTATTTTTTCGATAAGACTTACCGTTATAACCAGAGGCAAATTTAGCCCAATTTCGGGAACGCAGATGTTTTAAGAGGTTTTTATGTTCGACAAAACCGATAAAAGCCATTAAGTGCTCATATTCCGATTCGTATTGCGCATCTACAAATTCAGTTACATTAGAGTAATCCGTTACATGATAATTGAAGCCCATTACCTGAAACATACCCCATGAAGCTGATAATAATGCTGCTTCTTTGTGTATTCTTTTAGCTCTTTCCAGGCGTTCGTGTTCACCGGCTCCACCTTTATAATATCGCTTTGTCCACCGGGGATAAATAATATCTTCATTGCCTTTACACAATTTCCGGGGACGCAGTCCTTTGGCTTGCAACATATTCCAGAAGATATGTCCTTCAAAGAGAATTTTAGGCCGTCCGTCAGGCAAAAAACCGCTTCCACTAGACTCCACCTCCACTACAGCCCTAATAGCCGCAGTTTCTACTTTAAGGTCTTTTGCTGCTTGTATGATCTGACTGTTATTCAATTTTTTAGAAGGCGAAACAACTCTTTTTCTGGGTGGTTTTTTGGTGTGATCTATATGCACAAAGCGTTTTCGGGGCTTAATATC
>JAHDFX010000229.1 GCA_020627965.1 Saprospiraceae bacterium
AGGGAGAAAAAGAGGGAGGACAACTGGAAAACTGTGCAATTTGTTACACACACCTTAAGTTGCGGATAACCGCAACTTGATTTAATTATTGAGGAATAGAGATGTGAAATATGCTATATTCATCAGGTACAGATTCCAGCCATATTTTACCATTGTAAAATCCTACAATTCTTTCACAAATAGCAAGTCCCAAGCCTGCACCTTCGGTTTGTTTGTCGAGTTGTTTGAAAATTTTAAAAATTTGTTGATGATATTCTTCTGCTATCCCAGCTCCAAAGTCTTTTATGCTAAGATATTTGTAGCCGTTTTTTGATTCGCTATTGATTTCGATACGACAATATTGTTTGTCTTTTCTAAATTTAACAGCATTGCTAATAAGTTCGTAGATGAGCATATTGCCATGATTCTGGTACATGTTAAATTGTTCTGAATTACATTCAATCCCTAACTGACAAACCGATTCAAATTCCATTTTTTGTCGCTGAACGATCTCCTGAATATCAAGTGGAATGATGTCGTCTGCACTAGCTTTTTTGAGACTAGTGTATTCTAATAGTCGAGCGAGTTTAGTATTGATGTTATCCGTTTCAGAAAGGATAAAATCGATGTATTCTGAGCCAGTTTCAGCTAGTTTATCTTTAAATTTTTTGTTTAATAACTTTGAAAAACCACTGATGCCACGTACAGGCTCCCGCAAATCGTGCGAAATAACATAGGCAAACTGACTAAGAATGGTATTGTGCTTTTCAATTTCTTCATTTTTACTTTCTAGTAGCTGTATTTCTTTTTCACGTTCATTGATGATTTTTTTAAATTCTTTATCTTTGGATGTCTTCAGTTTTTCTTTTGTGCTGTCATATAATTGTTCTGAGCACTTAAGAGCTTCAGTTACATTGTCTGTTTTGGAGTAATACTCTTTTAAGAGTAATAATATGTCTTCATTATGTTGATGTGATTTGAATTCTTCCTTGTATTGAAGTATCTTTTCCAGAGACTCGATACCTTTTTGATCCTTACCTTGTTCAAAATATAATCTAGCTTTACCATAGTATGCATCAATCAGAAGGGGAGTGAGAGATTGATTTTCTGCTAATTCAATCGAATCTTGAAATAAGCTGAAGGCTTCCTCATAATTTTTCTCCCGGGCATATATATTTCCCAGTGCGTAGATACTTGATACTACAATTCCTTCAGCTTTTGTTTCTTCATCTTTTTCTAATAATTGAATAATTTCTTTGAGTCTTTGTTTGGCTGTTTCAATATTGCCCATTTCGGAATGTACAAGAGCAATATTATGAGCGAGATAAGCATATTGCAGAGCATTCTTTTTTTTGTCGATATATTTTATGCCATTCTCCCAATACTCAAGTGCTTTTGCTTTCTCCTCTCTTTTGTAGTAAATGACTGCCAGAGCATTAGAGGTATCGGTATAAGTTTTATCACACTTGAAAGAAAGTGCAATTAGTAGGAGTTCAAGAGCAATGTTGTCTTTTCCTGCCTTAAGGTGAGTACTTCCCAAAACTGAATATGCCCTACTCAGATAATATGTATTATTCGGAAAGTGCTGACGAACAAATTCCAGCGTATCCTCAGAGGCTTCAATTGATTTTTCAATTTGCCCCATATGAAACAGTGCGGCTCCGGTGGCGTGTTTACATTTATAAATATGGACTTTATCGTCTAAACGTAAGGCTATTTCAAGTGCTTTTTTTACTTTTTCGAGCACAATGACAGGCGTCAGCGATGCTGTTTTGTCAGCATCTTTAGTGAGCTTTACCATCTGTTCATATTCAGATAATGACTCGATGTTATTGGTGGAATTATTGTTATTACTCACAGGTCTTTTATACGTTTAATAAATAAATAAGATGCAAAAAAATAGATGTTATTTAAATAAACTCTGAGTTTATATCAGGTAAGGAAAACCGGAATATAGTAAACTCTTCGGCTACAGATTCTATGTGTATTCTACCTTTGTATAATTCAATAATTCTTTCACAAATAGCCAGCCCGACACCTGCACCCTTAGTTTGTTTATCAAGCTGATTAAATATTTTAAAAACCCGCTGCTGGTATTTTTCTGCTATGCCGATACCATAGTCTTTTACATAAATGTGCTGATAGGCATTTTTAGATTCACCACTAATTTCGATGCGGCAATATTGCTCTTCTTTTCTAAATTTAACTGCATTATCAATGAGTTCATAAATGAGCTTGTCGGCATGATCGTATTCCATTTCCAAACAAGTATCATCATAAATAATGTCGAGTTTGTCTATTAGGGAAAATTGTTGTTTTTGACGTTCAATGATCTCATGAATGGATAGGGATCGAATTTGATTTTTCTCAGGTTTTTTGAGGCTGGTGTATTCGAGCAAACGGGCTAGTTTATTGTTGATGTTTCCGGTTTCTGATAGAATAAAAGAAATGTATTCTTCACCCGTTTCGCCGAGTTTGTCTTTGAATTTTTTGTTCAATAAATTAGCAAAACCATTGATACCCCTGACGGGTTCGCGCAAATCATGTGATATGATATGAGTAAATTGCTTTAAAATGGTATTATGCTTTTCTATTTCCTGGTTTTTACTTTCTAAAACTTGAATTTCTCTTTCTCTTTCGTCTATAATAGCTTCAAAGTCTTTTTCTCTGGAAGTTTTCATTTGTTCCTGCGACATTTCGTAGAGCTGTTCCAGATAAGGGAAAGCTTTGGCATGCTGGTCTGTTTTTTTGTAATGACCGATGATTTGCTCCAGCATGCTTTTTTTTACACCGTGTATATTGTGTATGTCAGCATATTGAATGCCTTCCTGTAAAATTTCAATGGCATCAATTTCCCTGTGTTTATCGAAGTATAATTTGGCGATTGTGTTTATCCCAAAGCAATATCCATGAATCATTTCTTTGGCTTGGGCAAGCTCTAAACTACGATTGAGTATTTCGAGAGCAGCATCATATTTTTTTTCCTGCCTGCATAATTCTCCAAATACATTAAGGCTATCTATATAGATATTGAAATTTGCTTTTTCATCATGTTCTGCTTTTTCTACAATATCGATAATGGTGTTAAATACTTGCCTGGCGTTTTCGTTTGCTCCCTGTCTAAGGTATATTTGTACAATGTTGATAACCGTTGCCATATAACGATAAGGGTCTTTTTCTTTATCGGTGTATTTCAGCGCTGTCTGCCATGCTTCTATGGCTTTCTCACTATTGCCTACTTCCATATAAATACAACCGATATTATTCTGAATATCTGACATATATGGAGATTCGACAGCAGCAGCAGTAAACAGTATATTTAATGCTTTCTGAAATTGGCCTACCTGCATGTACATGGCTCCTGCAACATTATAGGTGTTGGATAGTATATTTATATTTTCTGGTAAATATTGATGAATAAAGGCTATATTTTCGAGTGCAGCACTGATGGATTCTTTGTAATGCCCTGAATAAGCATACGACAATACTATAAGGAGTTGGGCAACAGCAATATTGGGATAATCATTAAGTTGTTTTGCCAGATTTAATGCGCTCTCTGCTTTTTCTTTTGCGATGACAGGCGCCGAAAGATAAAATTTCTTGGCTTCTTCTATCAGGCATACCATTTCCTGATACTCAGTTTTCGTATTGTCTTGATTAGTAGAATTGTTTGTCATACAGTATTATACGATGCAATTTGCATATAGATGCATAAAATTATGATTATCCAGAGGAGAAACTTCTGAATTTAAAGAGCGGTAATGCTCATATGGAAAGTTGTAGACTCACGAGGTACAGATTCTACCCATATTTTACCATTATAGAGTCCTATAATTCTTTCACAAATGGGAAGTCCGACACCTGCGCCTTCGCTTTGTTTATCGAGTTGTTTAAAAAATTTAAAAATTTGTTGATGATATTCTTTTTCTATCCCTATTCCATAGTCTTTTACGCTAATGTACTGATACCCGTTTTTTGACTCATTCTTGATTTCAATGCGGCAATATTGCTCTTCTTTTCTAAATTTAACTGCATTATCAATGAGTTCATAAATGAGCTTGTCGGCATGATCGTATTCCATTTCCAAACAAGTATCATCATAAATAATGTCGAGTTTGTCTATTAGGGAAAATTGTTGTTTTTGACGTTCAATGATCTCATGAATGGATAGGGATCGAATTTGATTTTTCTCAGGTTTTTTGAGGCTGGTGTATTCGAGCAAACGGGCTAGTTTATTGTTGATGTTTCCGGTTTCTGATAGAATAAAAGAAATGTATTCTTCACCCGTTTCGCCGAGTTTGTCTTTGAATTTTTTGTTCAATAAATTAGCAAAACCATTGATACCCCTGACGGGTTCGCGCAAATCATGTGATATGATATGAGTAAATTGCTTTAAAATGGTATTGTGCTTCTCTATTTCCTGGTTTTTCCTTTCGAGTAGCTGTATTTCTTTTTCACGTTCGTTAATGATTTTTTGAAATTCTTTATCTTTAGATGTCTTAAGTTTTTCTTTAGTTATTTCATACAGTTGTTCTGAGTATTTAAGTGCTTCTGCTGCATCGTCTGTTTTTGCATAATATTTTTTTAGGTGTAATAATATTTTCTCATTATGTTGATGTGATTTGAATTGTTCCTTATACTCAAGTGTCTTTTGTAGGAGTCTGCTGCCTTCTTGCTCCTTACCTTGTTCAAAATATAATTCAGCTTTACCATAGTATGCATCAATGAGAAGAGGGGTGAGAGATTGGTTTTTAGCTAGTTCAATTGAATCATCAAATAAGCTGAAGGCCTGCTCATAATTTTTCTCTCGAGCATATATGCTTGCCAATGCATAGATACTTGATACTACAATTCCTTCAACTTGTGTTTTTTCGTCTTTTTTTAATAATTGAATAACCTCATTGAATCCTTGTCGGGCCATCTCAAAATCGTCCATTTCATAATAAATAAAAGCAATATTATAAGTCAGATAAGCATATTTGACAGGCTTCTTTTTTTTGTCGGTATATTTTTTGCCATTCTTCCAATATTCAAGTGCTTTTGTTTTATCTTCTCTTTTGTAGTAAACGACTGCCAGACCATTATAAATATCAGGATAAGTTTTATCGCATTGGAAAGAAAGTGCAATCATTAGAAATTCCAGCGCCATATTATACTTGCCTAATTGGAGGTGAGCGCTTCCCAAAACTGAATATGCTCTACTCAGATAATATATATTATTCGGAAAGTGCTGACGAACAAATTCCAGCGTATCCTCAGAGGCTTCAATTGATTTTTCAATTTGCCCCATATGAAACAGTGCGGCTCCAGTGGCATGTTTACATTTATAAATATGGGTTTTATCGTCTAATCGTAAAGCTATTTCAAGGGCTTTTTCTACTTTTTTAAGTGTAATGGCAGGGGTCAGCGATACTACTTTGATAGCAGCTTCAATGAGCTTTACCATCTGCTCATACTCAGGTAATGATTCGATGTTATTGGTGGAATGATTGCTCTTACTCACAAGTGTTTTATACGTTTAGTAAAAGAATAAGATACAAGAATTGGGTTTTATTTAGAGAGCTTTTTAAACAACTTCAGAAAAAGAGATATGGAATGTAGTACATTCACCAGATACAGATTCTATCCATATCCTGCCATTATATAGTCCTGCAATGCGTTCACAAATAGCCAGTCCTACCCCAACTCCTTTAGTTTTTTTGTCCAGCTGATTAAATATTTTAAAGACCGACTGCTGGTATTCTTCAGCTATACCGATACCATAGTCTTTTATATAAATGTGCTGATAAGCATTTTTAGATTCACCACTAATCTCGATACGGCAATATTGCTCTTCTTTTCTAAATTTAACCGCATTATCAATGAGTTCATAAATGAGCTTGTCGGCATGATCGTATTCCATTTCCAAACAAGTATCATCATAAATAATGTCGAGTTTGTCTATTAGGGAAAATTGTTGTTTTTGACGTTCAATGATCTCATGAATGGATAGGGATCGAATTTGATTTTTCTCAGGTTTTTTGAGGCTGGTGTATTCGAGCAAACGGGCTAGTTTATTGTTGATGTTTCCGGTTTCTGATAGAATAAAAGAAATGTATTCTTCACCCGTTTCGCCGAGTTTGTCTTTGAATTTTTTGTTCAATAAATTAGCAAAACCATTGATACCCCTGACGGGTTCGCGCAAATCATGTGATATGATATGAGTAAATTGCTTTAAAATGGTATTGTGCTTCTCTATTTCCTGGTTTTTCCTTTCGAGTAGCTGTATTTCTTTTTCACGTTCGTTAATGATTTTTTGAAATTCTTTATCTTTAGATGTCTTAAGTTTTTCTTTAGTTATTTCATACAGTTGTTCTGAGTATTTAAGTGCTTCTGCTGCATCGTCTGTTTTTGCATAATATTTTTTTAGGTGTAATAATATTTTCTCATTATGTTGATGTGATTTGAATTGTTCCTTATACTCAAGTGTCTTTTGTAGGAGTCTGCTGCCTTCTTGCTCCTTACCTTGTTCAAAATATAATTCAGCTTTACCATAGTATGCATCAATGAGAAGAGGGGTGAGAGATTGGTTTTTAGCTAGTTCAATTGAATCATCAAATAAGCTGAAGGCCTGTTCATAATTTTTCTCTTGAGCATATATATTTGCCAATGAGTAGATACTTGATACTACAATTCCTTGAACTTGTGTTTCTTCGTCTTTTTTTAATAATTGAATAACCTCATTGAATCCTTGTCTGGCCGTCTCAAGATCGTCCATTTCATAATAAATAAAAGCAATATTATAAGCCAGATAAGCATATTTGACGAGCTTCTTCTTTTTGTCGGTATATTTTATGCCATTCTCCCAATACTCAAGTGCTTTTGCTTTATCCTCTCTTTTGTAGTAAACGACTGCCAGACCATTATAAATATCAGCATAAGTTTTATCGCATTTGAAAGAAAGGGCAATCATTAGAAATTCAAGCGCCATATTATACTTGTCTATTTGAAGGTAAACGCTTCCCAAAACCGAATATACTAAGCTCAGATAATATATATTATTAGGGAAGTGCTGATGAACAAATTCCAGCGTATCCTTTGTCGCCTTAATTGATTTTTCGATTTCTCCCATATGAAACAGTGCGGCTCCGGTGGCATGTTTACATTTATAAATATGAGTTTTATCATCTAACCTTAAGGCTATTTCAAGGGCTTTTTCTACTTTTTCAAGTGTAATGGAAGGGTTCAGGGATGCTAATTTGGTGGCATCTTTAGTCAGCTTTACCATCTGCTCATACTCAGATAATGATTCGCTGTTATTGTTGAAATTATTGCTATTACTCACAAGCGTTTTATACGTTTAGTAAAAGAATAAGATACAAGAATTAGGTTTTATTTAGAAAAAGAGATATGGAATGTAGTGTACTCAACAGGAACAGATTCTATCCATATTCTACCATTATATAAGCCCGTAATGCGTTCGCAAATAGCCAGCCCTACACCAACTCCAAAGGTTTGTTTATCAAGCTGACTAAATATTTTGAAGACTCGCTGTTGGTATTCTTCAGCTATACCGATACCGTAGTCTTTTATTGTAAAATATTGTTGATTGTTTTCTGATTGATCACGGATTTCAATACGACAATCCTGTCCTGTCTTCCTGAATTTAACCGCATTGTCAAGCAGCTCATAAATTAATGCACGCGCATGTTTAGGCACCATTTTTAAATGAATATCATCACATTGAATGTCAAGTTGACAATTCCTTTGAAATTCCTTTTTTTGTTCTTCAATGATTTGGGCAATAGAGACTTCAGCGATCTTATCTTCTTTTGGTTTTTTAAAGTTTGTATATTCCAGCAAACGGGCTAATTTGCCATTAATATTACCCGTCTCGGAAAGAATGAAGTCGATGTATTCTTTTCCTGTTGCTCCAATTTTATCATGAAATTTTTTGTTCAGTAAATTGGCAAAGCCATTGATGCCACGTACAGGTTCTCGCAGGTCATGTGATATGATATAGGTGAATTGTTCTAGTATGGCATTATGCTTTTCTATTTCCTGATTTTTACTTTCCAGTATTTGAATTTCTCGTTCTCTTTCATCTATGATGGCTTCAAAGTCTTTTTCTCTGGAGGTTTTCATTTGTTCCTGAGATATTTCATAAAGCTGTTCCAGATAAGGGAAAGCTTCACCATGTTGGTCTGTTTTTTTATAATGATCGACAATTTGCTCCAGCATGCTTTTTTTTATACTATGTATGCCTTGTTCTTGGGCGCATTTAATTCCTGTTTGTAAAACTTCTATGGCATCATCTTCTCTACCGATAGAGAAATATAATTTAGCTATTGCATCACTTACCGAGCAATATTCAAGTATCATTTCTTTTGATTGAGCAAGCGCTAAACTATAATTAAGCGTTTTAAGAGCTAGCTCATAATTTTCTTCTTGTCGGTACAATTCGCCAAGTACAACTAGTGTATTGATATAAACACGTGTACCCGCTTTTTCTACAATATCCTCGATTGTGCTGAATACCTGTCGGGCATTCTTTGGCATTTTTCGGTTAAGATAGGAATTTATAATATTGGTAGATGAGGTTATGTATAGATATGGGTGTTCATCTTTTTTTATGTACTCAAGTGCTGATTGCCAGAATTCTATGGCTTTTGGAGTGTTACCAGATTCTTCATATATT
Organism: Saprospiraceae bacterium; assembly: GCA_020627965.1. Classification (GTDB taxonomy): domain Bacteria; phylum Bacteroidota; class Bacteroidia; order Chitinophagales; family Saprospiraceae; genus JAHDEO01. The sequence goes on from JAHDFX010000229.1 coordinate 8,657, forward strand.
ACTGCGATATTACTCTGAATATCTGCTCTATATGAAGAATCGAGGGAAGCAGCAGTAAACAGTATATTTAATGCTTTTTGATATTGCGCTGTGTTTATATAAACACAACTCAGATTATTGTACGCACCAGCCAGCTTTTCTGTCTCTTCTGGAAAGTGTTGACGCATAAATTCTATGTGTTTAAGTGAAAGTTTGATAGCAGCTCCGAAATGACTTAGAGTTATATTGGATGCAATTAATATATTTTGGGCTTTAAGGATAGTGAGGAGGTCATTAAGCCGTTCTGCTATGCTTAGTGCCTGTGTTGCTTTTTCTAAAGTTTTAGAAGGATCTGAAGTGTATAGTTCCTGAGCTTCTTTTAGCAGATTTAACATGCTTTGATACTCGGAACTTTCCTTATCTTGAAGCGGTGGATTGTTTGCCATGAATTATTTTACGATGTAATTGACATATAAGTAATTGGACAGAATTATCTATAATTTATGAAGGCATCTTTTGTTCTCACTTTTCGTTGTCGAAATATTCACTTCCCGATAGCTATCGGGAAAGGCATAGCTCACATTTCAACGCCTCAATTGATAACAAAATCTACTCTTCATTATTTTAAATTTAATGCTGTCCAATTACTTAG
>JAHDFX010000230.1:0-2287 GCA_020627965.1 Saprospiraceae bacterium
TCGTCTTGTAAGTAATTGATAAGGTTTTGACACCTATATGGTATAAATCTCAGACCTATACTATACATATTTTTAACCTATATTTTATACATCAGTGATCTATAGGATATAGATCAAATACCCAGAGCATAAGAACTCAAGACTTATATAATATAAGTCGAGAACCTATCCCATAAGGTTTAAAGACCTGTTTTATATTGTTTATCAATGCCTTACAGCCTCTAACCCTTGTATATTAGCTCCTACCAAGTAAATGTAATATTTTTGAAAATAAGTCACCAAATAGATAAAATTATATTGGTTTAAAAAAGATTTATATGTCATATTTGCAGTGATAAGATGATGCGCTAATCTCAGGACAGCATCATAATGCTAACAACCAATAAAATGTATACATCATGCCTTTAGAGAACATGAATAGCAGGCATTTTTCCGCACAGGAGAAGGCAAAAATTGAGAACTCGCTAGCACAGTTGGAAGCCGACTTAGCCAGCAAACTCATCAACCTGACACCGGACGAACGTAAGCAATATGGCAGTGTGAATGAACGGAACAAGTTGGTTATTAACAAGGTCAAGCAATTGGCAGATACACAGCCTGATCTAAAATCGCCGGATGTCAACTGGACAGAATTTTATGCCGATTTCGATTCTCGTGAGTTCTGGGAATCTGTGCTAGGGCGCATCAAACGCCTGTTTAATGACGGAACCAGTTCCAAAATGCTACATGATTATGATAATTATAAAGAAGCACTAAAAGAGTATGAGTATGCCAAGTACAAAAATAAAATGGAAGCACCTGGTTTTGCTGTTAAGGTAAAAGAATTGAGACAGTTTTTCCCTGCTGGCAATACTACTCGTCGAAATAAGAATGATGATACAGAAGAATAAAATTGATAGATAGACCGTCGCAATGGAATGGTGTGTATAACAAATTGCACAGTTTTACTAAATTTTGCTCCGTTGTCCACCCCCTACACCCCCTCCGAAGGGGGACAAAAAGGCGTCAAAATCCCCCTTTGGAGGGGGCGCAGGGGGTGGAATGCCGAGCATTTTGTGCAATTTGTTATACACACAATGGAATGAGGTGAAAATAAATTTACTTATATTTAACTCAAGTTGCGGAAAACCGCAACCTGTCCATAATCGATGGTCAATAGTCCATGGTTGATTAAAAAATATGCCTAAGTTATAGATGCATTTTGCAACGCAAAATGAAAAAACAGAGAAATTTTGTACTACTCAAAAACAGCTATCGACCATCGACCGTGGACTATCGACTAAGTTGCGTTATCCGCAACTTGAGTTATATTTAGTTTCATGCATAGTCTTAAATTAGGTGGTTTCGTTTTTTACTGCATGCTTGTTTCGGGCTTTTTCGGCATTGCCTGTGAACAAGACGAGTCTGTTACAACAGGACAGATTTATCATGGGGCAGTTTATATTCAGTGTGAGGTAGGTCCAGAGTATTATTTCAGTTTGGATTCGCTTGTCGCCAATTGTTCTAGTGCGGATAGTTTTGAAGTAGCGCTGCCTGCTGTACAAACCTGTTTCTATGATAATAACCCAAGCCTGGCTGCTAGTCCAACCGATTATGATTTTCTGATTTTTCGTGATCCTAATGACTGGCAAATTATGAATTTGGTCATGGCAGACAGTACTGCTCAAGTTGACTGGATTCCTTTTGTTGTTATTGACGGAGATATTGTAAATGCTCAAAATCACCCACTTTATAATGCTTACCGTGTTTCCTGGACGGACAAAATTTTACATCTTTATATCTTTAATCGCTATCTTGGTGGCTGTTTGCATGATGAGGTCGTCTGGCATTTGGAACAAAATTAATCAAACATGATATTATATAATGTAACTGTGAAAATCCTTAATGTTGCAAAGGATGACTGGCTGAAATGGATGACAGAGCAACATATTCCTGATGTGATGGATACAGGCTTTTTTACAGAATATAAAATGACAAGAATTCTGGGCGAGGATGAAAGTGAAGGAGCTACCTATGCTATTCAGTACCTTTGTCCTAGCATGGAAGCCTTTCAAGAGTATCAGTCAACAAGTGCTAAAGCTTTACAAGCTGAACATGTAGAACGTTATAAAAATAAATATGTTGCTTTCCGAACTTTGATGGAAGTCGTCACACAAGGGAAGGCTTTTAGTAAGACTTGATCCTCACCCTTTATACTTTACAATACTCCGTATTGGTTTTGCTTTTATCAATCAAATGACACTAGTGTTCTGTAAACTAGCTTTTAAACGAATGCGGACATTCTCAA
>JAHDFX010000230.1:2387-9215 GCA_020627965.1 Saprospiraceae bacterium
ATTCTCAAAAAATGAGAGCACAGTTCCTCATATCTACACTATTCTTTTTGCTGATCTGGGCCAATCTTCCCGGGCAGGAAATACCTATTCTCAATTCTTCTATAGATGCTAATGGCGTAATAGAATTAGAAGTAGCCTCTACAGAGAATCATTATTACATCCTGAATATCAGACATTCTCCCACAGGTGATTTTGAATGGTCTACCTCTATGACTATGGGACAGGCAGGTACTACCATAATTAGGGAACCCTTGTCAGCTTATCCTATAGAGCATTATCAGGTATTAGAATATCCTGTAAATATGCCCGTGGATACGGATGGAGATGGAGATGATGATGTTATGGAGTTTCAAAATTTACCAGCTTATAATCCATTGAACTATGCAGCGCCTCTTAATATAAGTAATGGAGCTATTGCAGTCAATAGTCTTGATGACTTTAAAGCATTATCCGCTTCAGATACAGAGGTTCCCTGGGCACCATTTCTTAATGATAAAGAATTTGTCAAGTTTTCAATAGTCAATATTCACTCAGAAACACCCGCTGTTTATTTTATTAATACAGAAACGCACACTACCCACGGAAGTTTTGCGGATGTTTTAGGTATTGATGCTATTGCCAATCAGGTAATTACCGGAGAGATCATTTACCATCCGACCACTGTGTCCAGTAATGGTACATTAGGTGTATTTAGTTTCAATTATAGTTTTGGAGGCGGTTATCCGTTTTTGACGGTGCAAAAATGCCATGAGTTTATGGCAGCCAATATGTCATTTCTCAAAAATAATTTATCATATTATATTACCGCTAATGGTAATAATGATGAGTATTTAGCTGATGAAGCATTATTTGAAACGTCGAGAATACCGATACTTTTTGAGGCTGATGTTTTTGCAGAAGTAGATTATTTGCCGCTTAATGTAGCCGAAGGTTTTGGTTTTTTCCGTGTGATGGATATAGAGGAAACTCCCGGTGCAAGGGATATAGTTTTATATGAGTCTCTGCCGAATACATTACCACGTGTTGGTGGTATTATCACTTCTTTTATCCAAACTCCTTTGTCTCATGTCAATCTCAGGGCGATTCAGGATAAAATACCCAATGCTTTTATACGCGATCCGCTTCAAATAGATACGGTTGCCAGTCTGATCAATAAATATGTATACTACAAAGTTGACCAGGAGGAATATTTTATAAGAGAAGCTACCCTTGAAGAAGTGAATGACTGGTTTGATGCCATTCGCCCTGATGAAGAGCAAAGTCCTCCGCTGGATTTGACCCATAAATCTATATTGCCTTTGGATGATATACGTTTTGATATGTCTGATGCTTTTGGTGCTAAGTGTACCAATGTAGCGACGATGCGAAGGTTTGGATTGCCAGAAGGAACTATCCCTGATGGTTTTGGGGTTCCTTTTTATTTTTATCAGGAATTTATGAAATATAATGGTCTTTTTGAGGAAGCAGAAGCTATGATAGCGGTCTCTGACTTTCAGTCTGACCTTGATACAAGAGTGAATATGCTGGATGATTTTAGAGACAGGATCAAAGATGCTGGCATGCCACAGTGGATGCTGAACGAATTGCAGGCTATACATGATCAATTTCCTGCGGGTACATCTGTCAGGTGCCGTTCCAGTACCAATAATGAGGATTTACCGGGCTTCAGTGGTGCAGGCTTATATACTTCTAAAACCCAACATCCTGATGAAGGGCATATTTCAAAATCAATCAAACAAGTCTATGCCAGTATGTGGAATTTCCGGGCTTATGAAGAACGAGATTTTTACAGGGTCAATCATTATCAGGCTGCTATGGGCGTTTTATGCCACCCTAATTATAGTGATGAAAAGGCAAACGGTGTAGGTGTCAGCACTGACCCTATTTATCAGACCGATGATACTTATTATTTGAATACACAGGTAGGAGAAAATTTAGTGACTAATCCTAATGCGCTCTCTGTGCCTGAAGAGATATTAATGGATAAGGTTTCTAACTCAGAAACGGATCATATCGTTATCAGATATTCCAACCTTACGACAGGAAATGAACTCATCATGACCCCTTCTTATCTTGAATTGATGCGGGAATTTCTGACGGTTATTCATGATGAATTTGCGATATTATATAATGCAGAACGTCTGGTAGATTTTGCAATGGAAGTAGAGTATAAAATTACCAGCGAAGATCAACTCATTATCAAGCAGGCACGCCCCTGGGATTTTGCCTGGTCTTTACCTGGTGCGACCAGAACACCCATTGAATTAAAGCTTTTTCCGAATCCTGCGACCGATTACCTGAACATTCAAACCAATTTTGATCTGAAACAGCTTAGTGTTGTTAATCTTATGGGACAATCTATGCTAATACAAATGGTGGATACCGGAACTTATAATGAAAATATTCAACTGCGTGTCGATTATCTACCCCGTGGGGTTTATGTACTTTACGGATTGGGGACAGATGGTCTTTATTTCTCTGAACAGTTTTTCAAATACTAGTGAATAAAAAGGAAAGGACGCCTCTCACGCAGAGACGTCCTTATCAATCCAACAAAGCGGGTTGCTTTTATCTTAGAATATGTTTAAGAGCCACACATCAGGCAATCCGGGTCATCCAGACTACATGCTGCGCCTTCGCTCATTTTCATTTCAATTGTACTTGTCGCTTTCTTGATCGGCTCGTTCGTTGCTTCCACTGTTTCTTCCTGAAATTTACGTTGATGTTTTGCACTCAATGTAAATTTGATCGGATCTACAGCCGCTTTTGAACGGAGGTAGTACATACCTGTTTTCAGTCCTTTTTGCCAAGCATAAAAATGCATAGAAGATAACTTAGCAAAGTTTGGATTTTCTACAAACAAGTTCATACTCTGACTCTGACAGATGTACGCTCCTCTGTCTGCCGCCATATCAATAATTACTTTTTGCTTGATCTCGTAAGCCGTTTTATACAGGTCTTTCAGCTCTTGTGGAATTTCAGGAATATCCTGTACGGAGCCATTGGCAGCCATCAGTTTTTCCTTCATTTCATCATCCCACATATTCAATCTGATCAGGTCTTTTAGCAAGTGCTTATTTACGATTACATATTCGCCCGAAAGGGTACGACGTGTATAAATATTTGCCGTATACGGCTCAAAACACTCATTATTTCCTAGTATCTGAGAAGTAGAGGCAGTTGGCATAGGTGCTAATAATAAGCTATTGCGTACACCATGCTTTTTGATGTCTTTTTTCAAACTTGCCCAATCCCAGCGATCAGTTGGTGTGGCTCCCCACATATCATATTGCAACTCGCCTTTGCTCATTGGAGAACCTTTATAAGATTCATAAGTTCCGGCAGTTTTTGCCTGTTCACAAGACTCCGTCAATGCAGCAAAATAGATCGTTTCAAAAATCTCTCTGTTCAGTTTTCTGGCTTCATCACTGTCAAAAGGATAACGCATCATGATAAATGCATCGGCTAATCCCTGTACGCCAATACCGATAGGACGGTGGCGCATATTAGAATTTTTAGCCTCCGGTATCGGATAATAATTGATGTCAATAACCTTGTTCAGGTTACGAGTAACAATACGTGTGATGTCGTATAAACTTTGGAAATTATATTTGCCATCTTCAACAAATTTTGCCAAAGAAATAGACGCCAGATTACATACGGCTACTTCGTCTTTGGATGTATATTCCATAATCTCTGTACAAAGGTTACTTGAACGGATCGTACCCAGATTTTTCTGGTTAGATTTACGATTGGCTGCGTCTTTGTAAAGGATATAAGGTGTACCCGTCTCGATCTGAGATTCCAGAATAGCGAACCATAATTCCTGTGCTTTTATTGTCTTTCTGGCTTTGCCTTCTTTTTCATATTTGTGATACAAAGCTTCAAATTCGCCACTGTGCGTATCATATAGACTTGGACACTCATTAGGACAGAACAAAGACCATTCTCCATCTGCTTTCACACGCTCCATGAATAAGTCAGGAATCCACATGGCATAGAATAAATCTCTTGCACGTTGCTCTTCTTTTCCATGATTCTTTTTCAAATCCAGGAATTCAAAAATATCAGCATGCCAGGGTTCCAGATAGACTGCAAATGCTCCTTTACGCTTTCCTCCCCCCTGATCTACATAACGGGCAGTGTCATTATATACTCTCAACATTGGTACAATACCATTCGAACTTCCGCCTGTACCCTTGATATAACTTCCTTTCGCACGGACATTGTGAATGCTTAACCCAATACCACCGGCAGATTGAGATATTTTTGCACAACGGGATAATGTTTCAAAGATACCCGGTATGCTGTCGTCTGTCATAGACAGTAAGAAGCAGGAAGAGAGTTGTGGTTTAGGTGTACCAGCATTAAAGAGCGTTGGTGTAGCATGGATAAACCATTTTTGAGACATCATATTATAAGTCTCAATTGCCGATTCAATATCTTCTCCGTGAATACCAACTGCTGCACGCATGAGCATGTGCTGAGGGCGCTCAACTACCTGTCCGTCCATACGCAACAGATAAGAGCGTTCTAATGTCTTGAAGCCGAAAAAGTCGAAGCCATAATCTCTGTCGTAGATAATAGCAGAATCCAGTTTGTCAGCGTTTTTTTGAACGATTGCTTGTGTCTCATCGCTGATTAACTGTGCTCTTTCGCTTGTTTTAGGGTCGATATAATTGTACAAAGCCTCAATAGTTCTGGAGAAGGACTTATCTGTATTTTTATGTAGATTGGATACAGCAATACGGGCAGCCAGTAAAGCATAATCAGGGTGATTGGGTGCCATAGTAGCGGCAGTTTCTGCTGCTAAGTTATCCAGTTCGGTGGTCGTTACGCCATCATATAGGCCTTGAATTACTTTTTTGGATATTTCAATGGCGTCTACGTGATGTGGTGCAAGACCGTAACATAGTTTTTTTACACGAGCGGTGATTTTGTCGAAACTGACATCCTCCCGCTTCCCGCTTCTTTTAATGACTTGCATGGTGTTATGTTTAAATGATTATATAATAGCCGCTAATGGGCTAATGCACGAATGATTAGCAGCGGTTTTTTTCTTTGTACCGGCGCCTTTAGTCGCCGTTTCTGTGTTCGGCGACTAAAGGCGCCGATACGTTGTTTTTGTTAACTCCATCAGCCTATTGACTGATTTTAGCTAAATTCCGTCAGCTTGTTGACGGAATTAATGTTTTTTGAAGTAAAATCCTAAAAAGTAAGCGTCATGCTGAACTTGATTCAGTATCTCGCAGGAGGTGAAAAACGATTTTTGGAAGCAGCCTTCTGAAAAAAATCGTGCTGAGTTCTGACTAGATTCCGAAATAAATTCGGAATGACGTTTTCTTTTTTGTTTGAATCATTTCGTTGCTTTCAACGTTATGATGTTTTTCTGGGTTTTGTGTTTTTGACTGGGGGTTTTGTTTTACTTTTTATCTTTCTTAATTTCTTTGAGAATTTTCTTTTCCGTACTATTAATCCTTCTCTCCACTTTTTTCACATCTTCTTCTGGTGGTAAATTTTCAGGTTCTACACCTCTTTTTAGTAAGATGTTTCTAACCGCAGTATTATTCTCAATATGTTCTGTCGTTATTGCTCTATCTCCTGTTAAATCTTTATCTACTACATTGTGACTAGTTAATTCAGTAGCAAAATCTTTTGCTTTGATTAATAAAGTAGGCAGAAAGTCTGCTAGTGGTCTTTTCGTAGGAACACCTAATTTTTTCTTCATAAATTGAGTTGTCCTTCCTCCAAATAGTGCCTTATCTCCTTGCGACCTAATAATTGCAAAACTTTGATTGTTGACCCCTCGTTCGTAAATTATCCCCGATAGCTTCTTTTCAGATTTCGATAATTTTTCCCTTGCATTTACTCTTGCAACATCCAATAATCTCTTTTCTATTAATTCTTGTTTTCTGGTCTGAACAGCAAAGTAAGTTTGTGCAAAAGCTATTTCCTGTTTGTTGGGGTCTCCATTTTGTGCAATTAAATAACAGGCGTATCTTGTCAAGGCAACATCTTCAATTTCTCTATTAGCTCCACTACCCAATTTGACCATTTTGGTGTACACTACAAAATGGTTTTCTACTTTTTCACCTGAACCTTCGCAAGCCTTTGATGCTCTACTTATAAGGTTAGAAAAAATTCGCCATTCGCTATAATTAAAAACTTTCATCAACTCCCTACCACTCCAGCATTCCAAACCATCTAAGTCATAGCAAGCTTCTTCAAATTTTTGAAATAATTCTGAGATAAATTCTTTTTCCATTTTTTGTTTTTTGAGTCCGAGACGACCATTTTGTAGTTGACTACAAAATGGTTCTTATTCATTATAAACCTTAATACTTCTTTGAGTAATGCGGCTTATTTTTAGCTATGTATGTGCTAAGTTCTTTTGAATTTAGCAGCGTTTTTTTCCTTTGTACCGGCGACTTTAGTGCCGTTTCTCTTTTACTCGGTGGATTGATTCCGATAGCTATACGGAACCACCGCTTTTGCTAACATTATGTGTTTTTGGTATCTCTTGTTAATTCTGTCAGTTTATTGACTGATTTTAGCTAAATTGAATTACTATTTTTTATTATTTAGAGTGATAATAGGGCCTCTACTTTTGATTTTATTTTCTTTTGAGTACTTTTAGATTTATTGTTTATTATACTTTTACATATTAACTTACCTAGTCGTGTTGTATATATGTGACTATCAAGTTTCATCTTAAACTTATCAAATTTTTTCTTTCTTTTTTCAGCTTGGCTTAGTATGTCACTTACCCATTCTTTCTGTTTTTTTCCTTTGATTATAAATTTATTTTTACGTACAGTAACATGCTTT
>JAHDFX010000231.1 GCA_020627965.1 Saprospiraceae bacterium
GTGAGTGGTGAGTGGTGAGTGGTGAGTGGTGAGTGGTGAGTGGTGAGTGGTGAGTAAAGATATATGCCTATTGTAATAGACAAAAATCATGAACATGAAAAATATAGTTCTTTATACTGCCATTGCAGCAATGATGCTGGGAAGCATAGTGAGTGCTGATGGTCAGATCATTAAAGTGGATCTGATCGGTAATAATCTATGTAATGATTATCTGGAAGTTGGTATTTATGTGCGGGCGTCGGACTTTTCAAGTACTGATTTTGAGATTGGCAGTTCTTCTTTCTTTTTCAATTATAATCCGGCAGTAGTTTCTTTTGCTGATTATACACCTGCGGAGTTCGATGCCACTACCTCTGCTATAGCAGCCGGAGCTAATTGGATAGATCAGGCTATTACCAGTGATAATGAATGTGGATTATTAAGTCTGGTTGTACAAAAAGAGGACGGCGGACTAAGCAATTATGAATTAAACAAAGTGGACTTAATATTGGTAGGAACAGTGTTGATGCAGTTTGTCAATGGAGAGGCAGATCCCGATATTAGGATCAATGAACGTTTTACCATGTTTAATTCGGCACAGACTAATGATGGTACAGCAATGATCGCCGTTGAAGATTACCCTAAGGTGCAGAACTATGCCTGCTTCAATAACTGTACGCCCGCTTTTATCAGCAATATCAGTACTAATGCTACTTCTTGTACCGAAAGTACAGGTTTTATTGCTATTTCATTTCCAGATGATCCCGACCGTACTAATATAGAGTTCAGTATAGATGGTGGGTTTACTTTTCCTTACAATACATTAGATGATGTCGGAACTTATGAAATAACAGGCTTAAGTGCTGCTTCTTTTGATCTTTGGGTAAGGTGGGGAGACGATAGTTGCCCCTATAATCTCGGACCAGTTTCTATCAATGCCGCAGGAGGGCCAGAAGCTACCATTGCTAGTGTACAAAGTGCCTGCGGAGAAACTGCTAATGGCGGAATTACATTGGAGTTTCCCAACCATCCAACCCGAACCAATATAGAATTTAGTTTGGATGGAGGACTCAATTATCTTTATAATTCTTTAGATAGCTTACTCACATTTGATATATCTGGGCTGGCTCCAGACACTTATGATCTTTGGGTAAGATGGGGAGACGATTCCTGCCCGGTAGATATGGCTGATCCGGTTATTTATGCCAGTGATATACCGGCAATAAACAGCTTCAGAGATTATGATGTCTGCGATCAAAATGAACTGGGTGCTTTAGAGTTTGAATTTGAAGACCACCCCTCTTATAGTGCTATTGAAATCAGTGTAGATGGTGGACAAACCTATCCATATTCTGCTCCTGACAATCAGGGAATTTATTTGATCGATGGCTTATCAATGGGCTATTATTCATTATGGGTAAGATGGAATGATGAATCGTGTCCAACCAATATAGGCAATCAGACGCTCAGTATAGTAGAAGCGCCGATAGCTACCGTCGTACAGGATAATGCCTGTGTAGATAGTGATGAAGGAGAGTTGGTATTTACATTTCCTGACCATGCAGACCGAACAGGTATTGCTTTTAGTATTAATGGCGGACAGACTTACCAGTATACACAGGATAATTTGGGAACTTATGTTTTTGATAATCTCCCTCCTGGTACCTACGATTGCTGGGCAAGATGGGGCGATGATGAATGTGCAACGTTTATTCAGACAAGTACAATTGGTATAAATGAATCACCAGTAGCTGCTGTTTCTGTATCCAATAGCTGCAATGCTGCCGCAGATGGTGCCATTGTACTCAATTTCCCCGACCACCCAACCCGCACTGGCATCCAATTCAGTATTGACGGAGGAACGACGTATCAATATACTAATGATGATGTAGGTGCTTATACCTTTAACGGACTGACGCCTGGCATATACCCGGTCTGGATAATGTGGGGAGATGAGGATTGTCAAACCTATCTGGAAGATGCCATTGTGGAAAATAGCAGTGTCCTGCAAAATGGTGATTTCGCCGACCAGAGTGAAGATTGGTATGTGTATGTGAATACGGAAGCTACATCAGACCACAGTTTCAGTGAGGAGTATTTTTCTGTGGATATTGCTAATCCGGGGTCGGCAATTTGGCATACACAATTGATGCAGGTAGGTATCCCGATAGTAACAGGTGATGATTATCAAATTTCTTTCAAAGGAAGAGCAGCAGCAGACCGCCAGATGTATTTCCAGATATCGAAGAGCGGACCAGATGATTATAGTGGCTACTATGGTGCCTGGGCTTCCCTGACCACAAATTGGCAGACATTTAATTATACCATTACCTCCGATTCTACTGACAGTAATTCAAGGCTTGTTTTTAGTATGGGACTGGAAAGTGCGGATATTGATCTGGATGACATTTCAATAATTAATTTGAATACCAATACCGAACTTGTCCTGAATGGTAATTTTGCCGCAGGCAATACAAGTTGGTGGACTTATACCAATGCTGAAGCTACAACTACTTATGATTATGTCAATGAACAGGTATTTTCTACAGCGATCAGTAATCCAGGGACAGCCAGATGGCATGTACAACTGATCCAGAATAATGTACCGATTATAAATGAACATAATTACGAAATTACTTTCAGGGCAAGAGCAGAGCAGGAAAGGCTAATTAACCTACAGGTGACACAAAATGGCCCCGATGACTGGAGTGCTTATTATTGGGCACAATTCCCCGTTACTACACAATGGGAGACTTATACGCATACTTTTGTATCTGATTCTACAGATGCTTATGCCCGACTGGTCTTTGATCTGGGGCTGGAAACGCCAAATGTGGAAATAGATGATATTACGTTTACTGACCTGGATTGTGGTCTCACAGCGCCCTGGGTAACGCCTGAATTATGTCTCACCATAGAAGGGGCATATGATCTCGAAACTGGCATCATGAGGAATACGCTCCAGCAAAGTGATTTGTTGCCAGAGATACAGCCTTATAATCAGTCGCCCTGGAATTATGAAGGTAATGAGGGCTTAGGCTGGACATCTGCTGATTATCCATCAGGTTCGGTAGATTGGGTGCTGGTGTCTTACAGAACCGCTACAAGTCCTGATACTGAAATTGCCCGTACAGTTGCCATTTTACAACAGGACGGTTGTTTATATTTCCCTGACGAGGAAGTCTTATCACCGGATATAGCTGAAGCTGTTTATGTTGTCATTCATCATAGAAATCATATGCCGATCATGACACCGCAGGCAATTAATATTATAGAGAATGTACTGACTTATGATTTCCGATCAAGCAATAGCTATAGTGGAGATGGTTTTGGTCAAAAGCAATTGGAGGATGGTACATGGGCAATGTATGCCGGAGAATGTGATCAGACTGATCCTTTAGGTTATGACATCAATGGGCTGGACAATATCCTATGGATCAGCGAAAATGGCACTTTCGATGTATATTTTATTTCTGATATGAATTTGGATGGGGATATAAATGGCGCAGATAAGATATTATGGAATACGAATAATGGTATATCTTCTGGAGTGCCTAAATAGTTTCATATAACGACAGCCTGAGCTTCAATTTCGATCATGAAGCCTTCATTTTCAAGCCCTTTTATATTGATCCAGGTACTCGCAGGTGGATTATAAGTTCCAAAATTCTCCTTGAGTATGGAACTTATAATTGGCCCGTCTTCTGGCAGGTAATCAACTTTATAAATTCTCAGCATCACAATATTTTCCATAGTTCCGCCAACTGATTCAATCGCAATTTTCAAATTATCAATTGCTTTCTGAGTTTGTATTTTTAAGTTATTTTCTCCTATAATGTTGTGGTTTTCATCCCAGGCAACCTGACCTGATATGGATGAAGAAGTTTTCTACTCCTAACGATTTTATTTGGATTTTGAGAACTATATCCAAGTCCCTTTATTATTGGTACTATAATTTCCTCTCTAACCGAATCTTCTTTAAACTCAGGGTCATTTAGTAATCTAAAATCAAAACCTTCTAAAACATTATATAATTTTTCTGCTCTCATCTTAATTTACTGGCTGCTTTGGTTTTCCAGGTTTTGCTAACTTTACCCCTACAATATAATGATATACCCAATAAAATAAAAGCCCTGACAAATTAAAAACTTGTCAGGACTTCCATTTACTCAACTACTCACCACTCAACCACTCACTACTCTCTACTTCACCAGCGTCACGTCGCCTTTATAGAGGATAGTAACACCATCAATAAACTCTACTTCTGCATAGTAAACAAATACCGCAGGATTCAAAACCTGACCTTTGAAAGTGCCATCCCAGCCGAAGTTTGGATCATCCGTCTGGAAATTGGTCGCTTCCCAGAGCAATTCGCCCCAGCGATCGTATACTCTGAATTCTCTTACTTCCTGAACACCTTTTCCTCCGTAGATCATGAAGACATCATTCGTGCCGTCATAGTCGGGAGAGAAGACGTTTGGAATGTAGATATAACGGTTTTTATCGACTGTGATCGTGATATTATCTGTCGCTGTACAACCGGCTACATTGGTAATTTGCACCTGATAAGTTGTCGTTTCCGTAATATTAACCGTCGGATTCGGACAATCAGTGCAACTTAAACCCGTTGTTGGTAACCAGCTATAGGTCAATGGTTCAGCAGTATTTACCTGTGCAAACAGTTCCGTGCTGTCGCCTAGTTCTATTGTAATATCTGCACCAAGATCGACAATCAGTTCAAATGGCTCATCTATGAGAACGTTTTCACTGGTCGTACAACCATTGATGTCCTGAACATAGAGTTCATAATTACCACCAGCCAAGCCTCCAAAGAAGTTACTCGCCTGATAATTTTCACCATCCATGGAGTAGATATAAGGTCCGGTATTACCCGTAACATTGTCTACCAGAATAGAACCATTCACATCACCATAACAGGTGACTCCCGTAGCGACTATATCCAGTACATAAGGATCTGGTTGATCGACAGTGACTGTTTCTACCAATGTACATCCATTGGCATCAGTGATCGTTACATTATAATTACCCGCAAATAATTCAAAGGCAGTTTGTCCGATCTGACCATCTGACCATAGGTAATCGTAAGACGGAATACCACCTGATGCTTCTACTGTTGCTGTGCCATCATCGCCACCATTACAAGTTACTGATGTTGTGCTTGTCGTTGCCGTGATCGGTTCGTCAGGTTGAGTAACTGTTACATTGATCGCCGGTAAACTACAGCCATTGGCATCCGAAATAACCACAGAGTAAGTACCTGCCGTCAATCCGGTGGCAGTCTGAGTCATTTGTCCATCTGACCATAGGTAGCTGTATGGCGGTGTACCGCCTGCTGCACTGACTGTTGCTGTACCATCATCGCCACCAAAACAAGTTACCGGAGTAGAACCTGCGCCTGTTGGTACTAATGGCGTAGGTTCATTGATCGTGATACTTGCCGTAAATGTACAGCCATTGGCATCAGTGATCGTCAAGGTATGCGTGTCAGCATCCAGTAATACAGCCGGGTTCGTGACTTCACCATTGCTCCATGCATAAGTATATGGAGGTGTACCGCCCGTAGTTGTGGCTTCAGCTTGTCCGTCGATGCCACCGAAACAACTTACATCCTGACCACTTAAAGTAGCTGTAAGCAATGGTGGTTCACTAATGGTCGTTGTAGCAGTGATCTGACAATCATTCGCATCCGTCACTAGTACTGTGTAAGTGCCGGCTGGCAGGTTATTGATATTTGTCCCCATACCGATAGCACCCCAATCGTAAGCATATGGCGGCGTACCACCTGATGCCGAAGCACTGACTGAACCCGTTGAGTTACCGAAGCAATCTACATCTGCGGAAGTTGCTGTTGCCTGTAATGCTGTTGGTGTACCAATAGTCGTACTTGCAGTCGCTGTACAGCCGTTGGCATCCGTTACTGTTACCGTATTCAATCCGGCTGGCAGATCAGTTGGATTATCGCTGGTTGATGTGCTGTTATCCCATGCATAAGTATATGGCAATGTACCGCCGTTAGCAGTTACACTGGCAATACCGTTATTATCACCAAAACATAAAACATCCTGTATAGTCGTTGCGCTAGCTATTAATACTGCTGGCTCTGTGATTGTTACACTACCAATTATTGTACAAGCATTGGCATCGGTTACTGTAACTGTATTGATACCTGCACAAAGTGCTACAGCTATCTGAGTCGATTCGCCATTACTCCATGCGTAGGTATAAGGCTGTGTTCCACCAGTAATATTAGCAGTGCCTGTACCATCACATACGCCATTACAGCTTGCATTTGTACTACTTGTCGCAATAGTCAGTTCAGCTGGCTCAGTCAGAACAACCTGATCTGTTGCAGTACAACCATTGGCATCTGTTACGACTATATCGTAAGTACCATCTCCCAATCCTGCGAATGTATTGGATAAGCCAAAGGTTGCGCCTCCGTCAATACTGTACTGTACTGGTGCGGTGCCACTTGTTGTATTAATAGTAATCGAGCCATTTGTATCGCCATTACATAATGGGTTGGCTGTATCAATATTGTCAATAACTGGTCCGGGCTGATCTGTCAGCGTGATCTGGTCAGTTGTCAGACAGTTATTTTCATCTTGAACAACGATGTCATAAACACCAGGAGCTAAGTCTGTAAACACGCCTGTAGGCTGATAATTAGTACCATTATCAATGCTGTATTCCAATACGCCCGTTCCGCCGGAAGCGGCTATAGTAATTGTACCATTATTATCTCCACAAGTCGGTTCTGTACTGGATATATTGTCAATACTTGCTCCGCCCTGATCTGTCAATACTGTTTGCGTACTTGCAATACAGTTATTCGCATCCTGAATTACAATATCGTAAGTACCTGCTGCCAAGCCAGTAAAAGTACTAGCAGATTGGAAGCTAACACCATTATCAATACTGTATTCAACCGGAGCCGTACCACCTGCCGGAGTGATAGTGATTGTACCATTGCTATCTCCGCAAGTTGGTTCTATAGTAGTGACATCATCTATAGTCGGACCAGCTTGGTCGGTTAGTATAGCCTGTGCTGTTGCAATACAACTATTGGCATCCGTAATGACTATATCATAAGTACCTGGAGCGAGGTCTGTGAAGATATTTGAAACATCAAAAGTAAGCCCATTGTCAATACTGTATTCTACTGGTGTGGTGCCGCCTGTGGTATTGATGGTTATTGTACCATTATCATCTCCACAAGTCGGCTCTCCTACAATTACATTATCTAATGTTGGTCCAGGCTGGTCAGTCAGTGTGACCTGTGCCGTTGTTGTACAGTTATTATCATCTAATACAACAATATCGTAAACACCTGGTGCCAAGTCTGTATAAGCATTATTTACATCGAAAGTAAGGCCATTGTCAATACTGTATTGTAAAGCACCCGTACCGCCTGATGCAGTGATCGTTATTGTACCATTATCATCACCACAAGTTGGTTCTGTACTGGCAATATTATCAATAACTGGTGCTGCCTGGTCATTCACTATAGCCTGATCGGCTGTCAAACAACCATTGGCATCCTGAACCACTACATCATAAGTAGCTGCGCCAAGTCCGGTGAAGATATTCGAAGACTGGGAAGTAATTCCATTATCAATACTGTATTCTAAAGTTCCCGTGCCACCTGATGCGGTGATCGTAATACTGCCATCAGTTCCACTACAAGTCGCATCTACAACTGTAATATCATCAATCGTTGCACCCAGTTCATTATCCAATACTGCCTCTGCTGTAGCAATACAGCCGTTAACATCTGTAACTACGACAGCATAAGTACCTGGAGATAAATCTGCAAAAGTATTAGCTGTCTGGAAAGTCGTTCCATTATCAATACTGTATTCCAGTGTACCTGTTCCGCCTGTTGCTGTAATAATGATCGTTCCATTATCATCATCGCAAGTTGAATTAGCAGTTGGTATATCCTCGATAGTTGGACCAGGCTGGTCGGTCAGTATTGCCTGTGCTGTTGTTGTACAACTGTTAGCATCCGATACCACAATATCATAAGTACCTGGAGCAAGTCCGGTAAATGTGTTAGCCGCATCAAATGTAGCTCCATTATCAATACTGTATTCCAGAGGAGACGTACCTCCTGTAGCAGTAATCGTTATTACACCATTATCCTCTCCACAAGTTGGTTCTGTAACAGCGACATCATCAATATTGGCACCCGGCTGGTCAGTCAAGACGATCTGGTCACTTATAATACAAGCATTTGCATCCTGAACAACAATGTCATAAGTGCCGGCTGCTAAACCAATAAAGACATTATTTACATCAAAAGTAACTCCATTGTCTATACTGTATTCTAGTGTACCTGTTCCGCCTGAAGCAGTAATTGTGATCGTACCATTACTATCTCCACAAGTTGGCTCTGTAGCCGTCAAATCATCAATTGCAGGTGCTGCCAGATCGTTAATCGTTACCTGTTGTGTTGCTGTACAGTTATTGATATCCTGAACAACTACGTCGTATGTACCTGCTGGTAAATTATCAAAGATATTATTGGCATCAAAAGTTACACCGTTATCTATACTGTATTCCAATGGTGGCGTACCGCCCAATGCATTAACTGTAATAGAACCGTCAGCATTGCCACAAGTCGCATCTAGTAAGTCAATATTGTCAATAGTCGGTGCTGCTAGGTCGTTAATCGTTAATTGTTGACTCGTTATACAACCGTTCGCATCCTGGATTACTATACTATAAGTACCGGCAGCTAAGTCGGTATAAACATTGGCTACATCAAAGGTAACTCCATTGTCTATGCTGTACTCGATAGGTGCAGTACCACTAGACGTTGTGATCGTTATTGTACCGTCGGCATTGCCACAAGTAGCATCCGTTACTGTAATATCATCAATTACAGGACCTGCCTGATCTATCAGTATTATCTGGTCGGTTACGGTACAGCCATTAGCATCCTGAACGATGATATCGTAAGTACCGGCAGCCAGATCAATATAAGTAGTTGCTACATCAAAAGTAACTCCATTGTCTATGCTGTATTCTAATGTACCTGTTCCGCCGGATGCAGTGATCGTTATTGTACCATTACTATCTCCACAAGTTGGTTCTGTACTGGCAATATTATCAATGACTGGTGCTGCCTGATCATTGATCGTGACCTGTTGTGCCGTTGTACAACCGTTTG
>JAHDFX010000406.1 GCA_020627965.1 Saprospiraceae bacterium
GCCTTTAGTCGCCGCACCCACAGACGAGCGGCGACTAAAGGCGCCGGTACGTTGTTTTAAAATAAGAATAGTTCCATTCTTCCCAGTTTTTTACTAAGCCTGCTTTTACTGGATTGTCTAAAATATAAGCTACGATATTACTCCATTCTCTATCGTCTCTTACGTAATGATCGTAGCTGTCTTTAAACCAGAAGGCTCCTTTTCTATTCAAGGCTTGATTTGCATATCGGGCAGTGCTGCCTTTAAATAGTTTCATAATGGTATTTAACTGTACGTATAAGTCATCGAGATTACTTTCGTCGATAATTTCATCACGATCTAATTGTACAGAAGTATCCAGTAGCATGTGGATGTGATTCGGCATGATACAATATGCCTGTAAATCATAGTATTTGCCATCCATTGCTTTTAACTTATCGGCTACAATATTAGCAATATTTGGATATTTTAGGTAGCAATTACCGTAAGGTTTATCATCTAACTGTTGGTCATACTTGCCGAAATAGCGTTTTTTGGCATTATGTATTTTGTACTCATAGTCATCCGGGTATTTTTCCTTTATGGTGTCAATTTTTTGCTCTAATTCTTTTTGTAGTTGCTTGATAATATGTCGAGGTAAAGCATCCGCTAAGCGACAGGTAATGAAAAAGGTCGCACCGATTGGTCGGATGTGTGGCAGGCGGTTTTTATGGAATGTTTTTATCATGATCTATCTTACGTTGGCGGCTAAGATAAACCAAATATTATGAAATAACACCGTACCAGCACCTTTAGACTATGTCCTCCTTAGAATTCGGCGACTGAAGGCGCCGGTACGGTGGGGCTTATTTTGGTACTCTTGAGGATAATCCGTTATTTTCGATCCATAAGCTCTTATCTCCACCATTTACATCACCGTCTAGATTGAAGTCCTGATTCAGATAAGCCCGGAAGATACCATTACTGTTTAACCAGAAGGTTTTGTCGGTTGATTTAATATCGAAACTGGGCATATCTGTTTGATCTCCGTCACCACTATACATTAACCATTCACCTGTCGGTAATTCTTTTTGTCCTACACTGGTCGCATCTTTATAAGTATCACTAGCCCTGAAATCGTAAGTAATAGTTTTATCTACAATATCCACAGGATTAGGCGTCATGATTCCCATATGATTACGGTGCTCTATTACAATATAAACTGATCCTGACACATCTATTGGCAGAGCACATCTGTTGGGAAAAGTGACGCTTCCATCTTTATGAACCAATGCAGCAGTACGACTTACTTCTGTATTTCTGTTAATACCAGTTCTGAAAGAAACCATTATCCAATCCACTTCTGTATCTCCGTAATCTGCATCTGTCCAGGTATTGCCTTCTGTTCCATTGTAATTCCATGGACTTGTATTATAAGGCTGTCCGGCTGGGGTAACTGGTGACAAATTGCTATAAGGTATCTGCCCCGGAAGAATGTTATGAACT
>JAHDFX010000232.1 GCA_020627965.1 Saprospiraceae bacterium
TTTATCAGGTAGACGAAAAAGCTTGATATACTTTAAATAATCCCTTAATTTGCAAGACATTAATTTATGTTAACCAATTGCATTATCTCAGCAGACATTGTATTATTCTTTTCATACTACTCTGTGGCAGTTTTCTGACTGCACAGTTGCCCTGGCACATACAACTCACCGTAGATGATGGTCTACCGTCCAATAGTGTTTACTGGATACTGGAAGATGACCAGGGATATATGTGGTTTGGTACCGAAAACGGCCTAACCCGATATGATGGCAGAACATTTAAACGTTTTGAGCATCCAGATCTGATTAGTTATGATTTCAACTCCATTCACAAAGATTCCAAAGGCAATATATGGAGCCATAATTTTGCCAATCAAATTGTAAAAATAGAAAAAGACAGTATGCATGTCTTTAGCTATCCCGAATTCATAGATAAAGGAAGCTATCTGGAAATGGAACTCGGCGTAAAAGATCAGATATTAGTGAAAATTGCGCATGACTTTGGCATTTATCATCCAGAGCGTAATGAGTATGAAATATTGAATAAGGGCAAAAAAAAATTGATTCAAATGGGGGAATTGACCTCCTTTGAAGAAATAATAACAACAGGAACCCCCGAACATAAAAGCTATTTAGAGTATAATACTCTAGAAGACACACTTATTTTAAAGTCAATATACGCACCAAACATTAAGCAGGAAAGCCATAAGATGATGCAAATTGGGCGAGATAGCCTGATCGTATGCTCTCATGTGGGTGTTCCTAATGAGATTTATCTGTTGACTGATGGGAAGCTGACCCCCTTTGATAACATGAAAAAGTACGGCTTTCGGAAAGGGTTTACTATTAACAATATTAAGCCTCTAAAAAAATCAGAATTCTGGTATTGTACATCAAGAGGTGCTGTAAAAGCTTCAAATAGTGGGCGTCTTATGCCCAATTTAAGTGTAGCCAATATTACTTATGACCAGGAAGATAATCTTTGGCTAAGTACTTTGAAAGATGGCGTTTTTATTTTCCCCGACATCAATATTAAAAGCTATACAAGCCTGGGTAAGTCTAATATCTATCTTAAACCAACTACAGTAGAATTTGACAGTGAAGGAAAATTATTGATCGGCACAGAGAATGGACGTGTTTATCATTGGGATCCATTAAGCCAGCAAATTATAGGAGAATATTATAATAATATAGCGCGTCGGGTTGATGATATTGTTTTCAATCCCCAAACAGAAGAGCTCTGGATAAGTGGTATTTCTAAATTTAAACTAGGCAATCCAAAAGCATTGATGTCCAGCAAGACTACGCCTATTAAGGAGGGTTTTATCCTGCCAGATAATACCCTGATAGCCCAGGCAAGCAGAAGGCACATCAATCATTACCAACAAAACTCATTTAGCCAGTTTCCAAAGTCAGCTTTTTCTAAAGAATGGAAACTGTCTAATGCTTCTAATGCAATGAGTACTACGCTATCAGAACAATTTTTAAAATCTCCTATTCTTTCACTTTTCTATGAAACAGAAAAAGACCGTATCTGGATTCCTGTAAAAAATAAAACATATATCAATACAAGAAAAGGGCTGAGCGAATTCTATTTAAATGATAACATGCCCTTACAAATAAACTGTCTGGAAACTGCTACAGACAAAACCTTGTGGATGGCAGACAGGGCATATGGTTATTATGTAATAAAAAATGATCAACTGGTAAGAGAAGAAAAAAGCCAATTCTGGAAAAACTGGGGGAGTATAAAGGAAATTGAACAAGGAGATGATGTGATGTGGCTTTTAACTGAAAATGTATTAGCGGTTGTAGACCTACAAGGAACTGTACTGCGTATTTATGATAGTGCTATGGGAGTTATTGGTGCAGATATTTCAGATGTGGCTGTGCAGGGTTCTACCGCCTGGCTGAGTACCAAAAGTGGTTTACTGGAAATAAATTTAAAAACAGCAAATAAAAATATTTTGCCACGCCCGCTTATACGTAATGTATATGTAAATGGAAAGCCCAATCCCTTAACAAAAGAATACAATTTATCCAGTGATAAGAATACACTCCGCATTGATTTTAGGAGTATTGTACCTTATCCCAAAAGTAACTTTACTTACTTATACAGAATGGTCGGTGCAGAAGATGACTGGATTGAGGTCGGCAGAGAAACTGAATTTGCACGTTATCCGGGGCTCTCCCCTGAGCAATATTTTTTTAGAGTAAAAGCAAAAAACAAAGATGGCTACGAAAGCCCGATTAGCGAAATTGCTTTCAACATTCGCCCTCCTTATTGGCAGCAGTGGTGGTTTATCCTCTTGTGTTTTTTGCTAATTTTTGGTACTTTGTGCATAGCTTATTATAGTAGACTTAAAAATATACGGCGAGAAAACTATTACGAACAACAGGTCAGAAGCAGCCAATTAACAGCTCTAAAGACCCAAATGAATCCCCATTTTATATTTAATGCCCTCAATAGTATTCAGGAGTTTATTATTCTTAATGAAAAACGGCTGGCTAATGAATATTTGGGTAAGTTCGCTCGCTTAATGAGAACTTATCTCAATCATTCTAATAAAGATTGGATTCCTTTACATGAAGAAGTAGAAGCACTTAAAATGTATTTACAGTTAGAAGAGTTGCGCTTTGAAGATGTCGAAATAACGCTGAGTCTGGAACCAACAGTGCTTCATCAAGATATACAAATACCCCCATTATTCATTCAACCATATGTTGAGAACGCCTTCAAACATGGCTTGTTGCATAAAACAAAAGAAAGAAAACTTAATGTCTTGTTTAGCATTACAACAGACAATGTACTCGAAGTTATTATTGAAGACAATGGCATAGGTAGAGAAAAGGCAGAAGAGATAAAAAAATTGCAAAAAAAGAAAAATACATCGTTCTCAACTTCTGCCAATCAACAACGATTGGAGTTGCTCAATTACAATAAAACTAACACGATTAGAGTTGAGGTTATAGATTTATATAAAGACGGAGTAGCTTCAGGAACACGAGTATATATGAAAATTCCGGCAGAAGAATAAGAAAGATAAAACTTGTACACACGGACACACACTGCCCAGAGAATGAATAAGTAAAAAGTTGATAATTTTTAATATCCCCATATTATCTACACAGGCTAAAAGGCGATGAGAAATTTAAAAGTACTGATCGTGGATGACGAAGCACGATCCCGACGAGTGTTGGAAAGTTATCTCAATGATTACTGTCCGAAAGTACAGATTGTTGGGGCTGTTGGCAATGTTGACGATGCCGTAAAGGCTATTCATCAACTAGAACCGGAGCTGGTATTTCTGGATATAGAAATGCCAGGACAAAATGGCTTTGCCCTACTTGAATATTTCAAAAAACCTGATTTCATGCTGATCTTCGTCACAGCTTATCAGGAATATGCCTTAAAAGCATTTCGCAGTTCTGCTGTTGATTACTTACTCAAACCTTTGGAAATATCCGAACTCATAGAAGCTGTAGAAAAAGCTACTCAATTATACAGCTTGAAAAATAATGCGACCAAATTAAATACACTTCGTAGTAATTTAAACGGCGAGCAAATTACCCATCGCCTTGCTTTACCTACTTCAGATGGTTATGTATTTATTGCGATCAGCGATATTATCTGTCTGGAAGCCAATGGGTCTTACACCAATGTTTTTCTGGCAAACAAAGATAAAAGCTTACTAATTTCAAAAAAAATGTATGTCCTGGACGAAATGATGGCACACCCTTACCTTTTTAAGCCTCATCGTTCTTACCTCATCAATATGGAACACGTTCAGCAATATGTAAGAAAAGAGGGTGGCTATATCGTAATGAGTAATCAAATGGAAATTCCCTTGACACAAAGTAGGCGGAATGAGTTCATGGAGGCCGTCAAAAAACGTAATTAAAAGCATTTCGAGTAAGTCCTTAATATATTTCAGGAATTGAAAAACGGGATTCAGGTACTCAAATTGCCTGTTCAGGTATTATCCGGATATTTCTCCTTTCTTTTTATGATATTTGGATAAGGAAGTGAGGATGGTAGTTTTTTATAAAACTATGTATGCTTTGAAAAGAAATTAATCACTTCTGGAATGTGAAATAGGTATTCTTGAAGTTGGTTCAGAGTTTCTGGCTCTGTGCCCCCTTAATTGCAATTTCTCATCCTAATCGCTTATTCGTTTGGCAGCGCTCTATTCCCTTAGAGCGCTTTTTTATTTTTTACCACTAACCACTACAACAATTTCTCCCTTTACTTTTCGATCTGCATAAAAAGCAGCCAAACCAGTAAGTGTTTCCCTTTTTATTTCCTCGTGTATTTTGGTTAATTCTCTGCAAACAACTGCTAGGCGGTCTTCGCCGCAGTGTTCTGCCAATTGCTTCAGGCATTTTGCCAAACGGTGAGGCGATTCATAAAGAACAAAAGTACAATCTAATTCAGCCAGATATTTCAAACGAGTTTGTCGGCCTTTCTTGTGCGGTAAAAAACCTTCAAAATAAAATTTATCGCAAGGCAGTCCCGATGCAACAAGCGCAGGAACAAAAGCAGTAGCTCCTGGCAAACATTCTACTTTTATGGCTGCTTCCACACAAGCTCTGACCATTAAAAAACCAGGGTCGGAAATTCCTGGAGTACCTGCATCACTGATAAGTGCCATTTTTGTACCCGCTTGTAATTGACGAATCAATAGGGGAGTTGTTTGATGTTCATTATGGGCATGATGAGAACGAAGTGGAGTATCAACCTTGTAATGCGTGAGTAGTTTTTTTGATGTTCGGGTATCTTCTGCAAGAATAAGATCAACTTCCTTAAGAATACGAAGTGCTTTCAGCGTAATATCCTCCAATGAACCAATAGGCGTTGGTATTAGATACAGCATAATCTTAAGCAGTTATTACAAGGCTAATGTCAAAACCCGCTTCTTCAACTACACTGATGACTGTAGCCACATCAATGTTTTTTCCTTGTACCGTTAATATCTTGTCAGGATTATCTGTTTCAACATCCCATTTTTCGATGGCTTCTACCTCATTGATAAAACCTTTTACACTGTTTACACAGCTCCCACAATTGATATTAGTTTTGAATTTTAATGTATCCATAATACTTTGTTCTTATTTATTGTAAGCGTTCATAGTATGCGTCAGCCCTATAGCCCCAAAACTTTTGACCGCATCAGCAGCATGTTTAACTATTTTGGGCAATTGCCCAGCTTCCTCATCTGTCCATTTACCCAACACAAAATCAACTTGTCTGCCTTTTGAAAAATCACTGCCAATACCAAAGCGCAGACGAGCATATTTACTGGTTCCTAATACCTGATTAATATCCTTTAAGCCATTGTGTCCACCATCACCTCCTTTTCCACGCAATCGAACTATTCCAAAATTCAAGTTCAGGTCATCTACTACGATCAGAAGGTTTTCCGGCTTTATATTTTGCTTTTGCAGCCAATATAAAACAGCTTTACCACTACGGTTCATATAGGTGGTGGGCTTCAATAGGATAAATGTACGCCCTTTGTGTTTGAAATCTGCTACAAAGCCCAAGCGACTATCTTTGAATTTAACTTCAAATTCTTCAGCTAGTTTATCGACGACCTCAAAACCGGCATTATGGCGGGTATCATCATAGTTTACCCCCATATTTCCCAAACCAACAATTAGATATTTCAAAGGATCTGACTCTTTTGATCGTGAAGAAAATAATTGAATAATTTTTTGAAAAAAAGACATAAGCAATAAAACGACAAAAGAGGGGTATCGCTCAGCAATACTCCTCTTTTGAATATTCTTAAATCGTATATTTTACTCTGTTTCTGCTTCAGCAGCTACTTCTTCGCCTGCCGCTTCTGTTTCTTCTTTAGATGTTGCACTACGTAATGCACGTGGTATTTCAACCGATGCTATAGGAGTACCAGGAGAAGTAAGTATCTCTACTCCATCAATAGCTTCAATATCACGGATACGAATAGACTGCCCCATTTCTAATGGAGTAACGTCCACTTTAATCGCATCAATTAATTTTTCAGGTGTCGTTTTTACTTTTGCACGACGCATCTTCTGGTATAAGGCACCACCTTTTTTAGTTCCTTCAGACTGACCTTCCAGAATGATAGGAATATCTGCTTTTAATGATTTACCTGGTACTAATTCTACAAAATCAATGTGTAAAATACGGTCAGTCACAGGGTGTTCCTGAATTTCTTTTACAATTGCTTTATATGTATTACCACCAACATTTATTTCTGCTAGCTTAAAATCTGGTGTGTAAATTAAGCTTTTGAATACCTTCTCAGGGGCAGAAAAGTAAACATTTTCCTTACCACCATAAACATTGCAGGGAATATTACCTTCGTTTCTAACAGCTTTAGTGGCTTTTTTACCAACTTCTGTTCTTAGTGTACCTTCTATAACAACCGATTGCATGATGCTGTAATTTTCTTTTTGTTGAATTGATTGACCTTTTTGCAAAAAGGCTCGCAAAGATAAGAATTTTTACGACTATAACATATCTATTCTGACTTTTTTAATTAACCACCTTAATGTTTTACGACCGAATACTTTCTAAGCAGCAATATTTTGCATTAAAACAATAAACAAAAACCTCTAATACCTACCAAAACAAAAATAAAAAGCCCGATATTTACGCCCGAAATTATTTGAGACATCAAAACAAAAGTCATGGGTTTATTAGAAGGGAAAAAAGGTATCATATTTGGCGCTTTAGATGAAAAGTCAATTGCATGGAAAGTTGCCGAACAATGTGTAGCTGAAGGTGCAAGTATCACATTAACGAATGCTCCAATAGCACTTCGTTTTGGCAAAATACAGGAACTAGGAGATAAGCTGAACGCAGAAATTATCCCGGCAGATGCAACAAGCCTGGAAGATTTAGAAAACCTCCTGACTAAATCCATGGAAACACTAGGTGGCAAAATGGACTTCATGCTTCACTCCATTGGGATGTCTTTCAATGTTAGAAAAAAGCGCCCATATACGAATCTGAAATACGAATGGATGCAGAAAACCTTTGATGTTTCTGCTATCTCTTTCCATAAATTAATGCAATCTACAGTTAAGTTAGATGCGATTAATGAATGGGGCTCTGTTTTGGCACTAACTTATATTGCCGCACAACGTACTTTCCCCGATTATAGTGAAATGGCTGAATCTAAGGCTTTGCTCGAGTCTTTTGCCCGTAGCTTTGGCTTCCATTTAGGCGCTCAGAAAAAAGTCAGAGTAAATACAATATCACAATCTCCAACATGGACAACCGCTGGAAGCGGCGTACAAGGCTTCAAAGAATTTTTTGACTATGCCGACCAGATGTCGCCACTAGGTAATGCACCCGCTGAAGACTGTGCTAATTATTGCGTTTCCCTGTTCTCAGACTACACACGCTATGTAACCATGCAAAATCTTTTCCACGATGGCGGCTTTTCTAATATGGGAATGAATACGGCTGTATTGGAATGGGCAAAGGGACTGAAAGACTGATTTTTTGCAATCGCCCTAAGTATACTATTTTCTTAGAACGTGTTTAAATTTTCCTCAATTGGCTGCAAGCCTTGAGGTTGAATTGATTTCAGAAACGTTATTTTACTTGGTTACCTTGACTTTATAAATTATATTTACATTCATTAACACCCAAAACAGGCATACATTAAAGACATATTATTAATGCCAGCAACAAGTACAAAACGTTTGCTGAATAAAATTTAATATATGTTTAAATTCAAAACCATCATTGTTAATCTTTTACTTGGGTTACTTCTTTTTGTATCGTGCCGGGAACGTGTATACACAATTGAAGACTTTGAAAGGGAAGTAAAAATAGACAATATTTCCAAGGTTGAAAAGATGTTGAAAACGACAGACATCAACCAGCTCGTATTTTTCCACAACCGAAATTTACTTCATGTTGCAATAGTGGAAAAAGCAGAGAAAATAATGAATAAATTAATCAAGGAAGGCGTTTTTCTAAACTCAGCAGATGACAGTGGAAGTACTCCCTTGCATATGCTTATCATCCAGGATAATGTAGAGGGGGTTGATTTACTACTCAGTCAAAATGTTGATATTGACGTAGTGGACAAATTAAATGAAGTAACACCTATTTACTACGCCATAAATAATAACAATGTAGAAATTACCAGAAAGCTTTTGGAAAAAGGCGCAGATATTAATCAGCAGCGAGGTTTAATGAAAGATACACCATTACATATGGCAATTGAACAGGAAAAAATAGAAATTGTCAAACTTTTAGACTCACTCAAAGCTCTGCACACCATTAAAAATATAAATGACGATACAGCAATAGATTTAGTTAATGAAACAGGTAATGTAGAGATTATATCTCTTTTCTTTGACTCCTATTCGTCCCTGGCTAAAAACGAATTATTGTATAATGCAATCAGGAATGATACATATCCTGAAAAGTTTGTAGAGTCTAAAGAGGATAAGATATCAAGACTACTCCGAGATTTTTAATACTTTCAGGAAAATATTCCTCATTTTGATCTTGTCCTTTTAACACCTAAAAAACAAGCATACATTAAAGACATCTATTCTTAATCTCAGCAACATGAGTGACTTATTTGCTGGGCAAATTTAATATAATGTTTAGACTTAAAATTACTATAAAAGAGAGAATTCTCGAAAAAGTAACTGTTTACGTAGATGATCGTGAAGTAGGAGTTATTCATGACGAAATAGACGTTGAATTACCGGATGAACCTCGTGTTGTTTATGTTAAGTACGGAGAGAAAACGAGTAATACTTTAAAATTAAAAAATAGAAGTAATAAAGAGTATAAGGTACAGATATCTAGAATGAACCAGATAGGGAGATGGCTTCTTGTATTTTTTAATTTATTTTTAACCTCCTTTGCCGCTCATATGTCAATCGGAATAGGATATTACGTTTTTATAAGTGTTAGTTTACTTCTGTTTATTATGATGTATTTAAATCGTGGCAAACTAGTTCTAATACAAAAAAGAAGATAAGTACAGTGTAAACTAAGTAATAGAAAAGGAGAGTTGTTCACGCAACTGTATCATGTTCAAATTTAATGATTTTGAGCATG
>JAHDFX010000233.1:0-8407 GCA_020627965.1 Saprospiraceae bacterium
TATAGTATCCTTGCATGACATTTGGTCCTTTTGCCAGGATCTCGCCTTCTCCTTTGCGATAATCGCCGCCACTTGGGTCTAGCTTTAACTCTACGTCTTCTAATACAGTACCAACAGTTCCAAGTAATGCACCATACTTTTCAAAATGACTCACGGTCAAAACAGGTGAAGTCTCTGTTAGTCCGTATCCTTCACGGATAGGAACGCCTGCTGCGGAAAATACACGTGCCATCTTAGCCGGGCAGGCCGCTGCACCAGTTACGATACCTTTAACGTTGCCGCCCAGCGCTTCACGCCATTTACTGAAGATAAGTTTGTCCGCTATCTTAAATTTAAGACCAGACATATCTTTATCGTATTCGTAATCATCGGTCATGTTTAGTGCCCAGAAGAAGAGTCTCTTCTTGATTCCGGTCAGTGTCAGACCTTTATTGTAAATTTTTTCATAGACTTTTTCCAATAGACGAGGAACAGTAGTAAAGAAATGAGGCTTTACTCCCTGCAAATCACCTTCTTCGCCACCCAGATTGTCT
Source organism: Saprospiraceae bacterium (assembly GCA_020627965.1). Classification (GTDB taxonomy): domain Bacteria; phylum Bacteroidota; class Bacteroidia; order Chitinophagales; family Saprospiraceae; genus JAHDEO01. The sequence continues at coordinate 534 of JAHDFX010000233.1, forward strand.
GTGCCTGTGTAATATACGTTTACACCACAAGCCATATACACATAGGAAACTGTGCGTTCAAATATGTGGCACAAAGGCAAGAAACTCAGTGATTTTTCTCCTGGTTCGAGCGGCAAACGAGGTAGTGTTGATTTTATATTGCTGATAATATTATTGTGTGTCAGCATCACTCCTTTAGGGTTGCCGGTTGTACCGGAAGTGTAAATTAAAGTTGCCAGATCATCTGGTTTGATATTGGCTTTTCGGGCTTCCACTTCGCTTAAGTCACCTTCTTTGAAAATATCTTTCCAATACGGAGCACTGTCCGTCTGGTCAAAAGTATAGATTTCCTTTAATGTTGGAATATTGGGTTTTGCATCACGTACTTTACTCAACAAATCACCTTTACCATCCAGGCTTACAAAAGCATATTTTACTGAAGCATCATTAAAAATATACTCGTATTCTCTTGGGCTGATCGTTGGATAAACCGGAACCCCAATAGCGCCTACCTGTTGTAAGCCAATGTCCATAATATTCCATTCGGGGCGATTTTTATAAGATAGAATGGCAATCTTGTCACCGGGTTGTACACCTAATTCAATCAATCCAAGGCTTACCTTATTGGCATCTTGAATGAATTCGTTTATACCCCAGAATGTCCAGTCATTTCCTTGCTTATGTCCAAAAGCTTTTGCCTGAGGGTGTTTAGCTTGCTGATAATATGGGATTTCAAAAAGTCTACTAAAGTCGTTCATTTTTTTAATAGTGTGATAGTTTACAATACTGCGTATTGGTTTTGGGATCGGTAGAATTACTTTTTAATAAGGGTTTAAAAGTATAAAAAAATACAGGTTTTTTTTAGTGAAAGTGCAAATAATACAAGTTAAGAACGTGTTTAAATTTCCATGATTAGGTTACTTACCCTTTTTGCTATATTCACTAAAATGCTTAAAGCCAGCACCTTATGTTTATTCGAGGGCAGATAGAGCAAAGTTAGGGAAACATATTCAGAAAGTACGGCGTGAGAGGAAGTTATCGCAACATGAGGTTGCTAAAGCTATTGGGGTGAGTAGTGCAGCCATATCAAACTGGGAATCCGGTGTAAATATTCCGCAGCATAAACAATTGCCGGCTATTCTTGAATTTTTGGGGTATAATCCGCTCGATAATACAATATCTGTTTGCTAAATTAGCAAACATTTACAGCAATTAGTAAGCAGTTATTCTTTAACTCTCAGGAAATGACCAGACTTTTGTATCGTTAATTTGAATTTACGTTAAAATCAAAATAAAAAACAAATATATTTTTTGACTTTACATAAAATTATTACTTTTACCTCGGTTTAAGCAACACCAATACAATACGAAAGACTTTAATGCGATAACCTCGGATTACTTCTGAGTTTTTAATTTAAGACTATCATGAGACCTTCCCCAGATAGTTCTCGGGGAAAGGTATGTGGTATCTATTCCTTTAGCCAAACGTATAAAACGTAGTCGCATGAAAAACCTGACCACTTTAATCATTGCAGTGCTTATTCTGCAATCATTTCAAGCTATTTCGCAAATCATTGGAGGACGTGAAAACGGACAACAGGCTCCAACAGAAGCAAAAGCTGCCGAACTCAGTGCCGGAGGCATCAGCGGAGATGTCAATCTATTTAACGGAACATTCAGTACTTCCTACAATTTAGGAACGGTCAGTACGCCAGGTGGAGTGACCTATAGTGCTTCTATGTCCTACAGCTCCTCCTTTGCTGCCGGAGATAATCTTGCTCAGACAACAGGTATTCCATACGGCGAAGGCTGGAATCTGGATATTCCAATGATTAGTATTTCCTCGGAAGATTATAATCAGTATGATCTGGAAGAACTGGATGATATACTGACTATTAATGCTGCTAACATTTCAGAATATCAGGAACTTACCTTTGATGATCTAGCCTGTGAAGGAAAACTATTCTGGTTTTCTCCCATGCTGAACATCCCCGGAATAGCCAGCGGACGCTTAGTTTATAAATACACAGATAAATATCAGGGCAGAGAACGGGCTGTTTTTGTTTTACACAAATTTGAACGCTATATAGAGGCTCGTTTTGACGGAAATATATGGGAAGTTGTTCTGGATGATGGAACAGTTTATGAGTTTTCGGTTCGTCAGGCATCGCAGCGCAATGCAAACAACAGACGCACTTATGCCGGGATGCCATCAGGGAAAATTGCTTCACAGGTAATTCCGAAAGTAGAGATCAATTCATGGTATATCAAGAAAATTTATCATCCCAATAAATATGGCAGGATTTATTTTCTATATGATACCTTCGGTAAATTCGATATGTTTAAGGAGTTTAAGCAGGTAGCCCTGTTCAATGCTATCAGTAATGTATTTAGCAATGGTATTTCTGAGCCTCGATTGACAACTCATGTATTTCGAGATATTTTTCTTCGTGAAATTGATGCGGTAACTGAAAAACTGGAACTTGATTATCAGTCTTTATACGATCATGGAATTCCTAGCCTCTATGAAGTAGATGACCCTGATGTTAACCGACATGACTCCCTGTATAGCTCAAAAGTAGTCAAATCCTGGGGGCTTGGCGGCACAAGCTATGAGTCAGATGGCTGGAAAAGGTATCGACACTTAAAAAGTGACGAAGCCTATGCTAGTATAGGCGGAGGAAATACCTACAATATATCGCCAACCAATCCCTATCAGGGAAGTCGTGCTTCTTTCCCTTACCAACACCTTTTTCAACAGAATATGACTTCCAATGAATTTGATCACAGTTTCTTTGAATCTCCACGCTTTGGCGATCAACTGCCACAAGGTGATCTGTATGAGATCAAGACCACTATCACAGGAGGCGTAGGTAATTATGATATTAACATCGTTACGGGAGATAACAGTATAGACGATAAATATATTCAATATAGTGGATATGTAAATGCTCTATCCAATAATCCGATACCACATGGACTTGGAGCCACAGGTTATCTCCCTCATGCTCCGACATGGCAGGCACAACGACGAGAGTCTATCTACTCGACCTTCAATCAGGCAATCAAATGGAATCCTTCTTTAGGCTCAATTATAGGGCAAACCACGAGTGTGGAAACTTCCAATTTTTTCACCTTACCAACTTTACCTTCAGACCTGGAGGGCATGCGTATTCAGGTGGGAGCAGCTAATTCGGATGTAGACTATGCAATGGAACAGTCTCCTTTATTGCCATATGTCGACCCTGGTTCTGCTTATTTTTATAACCAGTATACGCCGGGTGTTGCTGGTGGTTTTGACACTAATCCTTTATTACATGGACATAATGTGCCGGGCAGTTTTGGTATAGGAATGCCCTGGCATATGGTAAGCCCTTTGTATGGCTTTGCCGAACCTGCACTTGATTTTCTGGATGCTCAGGGCAATTATCAGCGTTTCTGGTGGCACAACAGTTCCGTGGGAGCATCACAATGGGATAATATCCCCACATTATCTGCTGCTGGCAGTACACTTCAGAAAGTGGAACTGATCCGCCATGCCAAAAATCCCTACATGCTGCATCAGGTCAGGCATTTAAAACTCAATGGTATTCACAATAGTAACGGTATAGACTTTGAGGATGGATGGGAAATTACCTCTAAATTACAGTTTGACTATGATCATATGCAGGTGGAGACACATGCTTATTACGAAACTCCTGGCAGTACGTCTGGCTGGACTGCAACATCTGCACCTAATTTGCATTTGCGTAATATTATTGTGTTGAAAAGTATCAGTCAGTTACCGATCAAAAACACGAGTCAGGCTAATACAGATTTCCCGACCACACACTTTGGTTATGAGGATACTAATGTTTTTGGCAATTATGATGATCTTGAAATTCTGGATTCATGGACAGGTGGAAGCCTGAATATTAACATGGCTCTACTCAAAAAAATTACCGATCCGCTGGGAAAAGAAACCACGCTAAACTATAAACCTGAGCCGGTCATTATCAAAAATTTCCATTATAATCGACGTCCAAAGTCCAAACCCTGGGGAAGTTCAGTAGATGTAGATAGCCCGAATATTTATATAGGCGATCCAGGTACGACACCTGTTGACCAAACAGTCAATGCAAGAAGAGGTGCTTCCTATTCCAGTACAATTAATCTCATTGTGGAAAATAAAAGTATCAAAGATGCCGACGGCACTCGGGAATGGGATTACACCTATGAAAACATAAAAGCTTTCAACGATTATCCACCGATACCGAAAAATATTTCATGGGATAAAAAACGTAAAACCAAATATGGCTATAGTATAACCACAGTTACAGGCCCCGAACTGGTCAGTGGTAATCGTCCTTATACCAAATATTATCATCATAATGTACCACAGGATGTAGATATACAACTGAATACCCCCTTCAATGCTACAGAAAGTCAGAGTATGCTGTGGAGCAAACTATATAAAGTTGAACAATATGATGCACAGGGCGGTCTGATCACAAAAAGTGAAACAGAATACGGCTATCAAAAAGCATTTGTACGAGGCAGTCAGCGAGTCAGGCATGAACATATTGTTATGACAGATAATGGCAATTACGAGGAAGGACACGACTATGTGGATATGATAGTCCCTGGTTATGCCACACCTGTTACCAATGACGTTTACCCTGAGCCTTTACCTAATACACTGGCAGATATTCCGGCTAATCAGGCAGAGGCATTACGTGATTATTATTTTGACCAGTCATCGCCTTTACCTACACCTGTTGATCCTGTATTGGTACAATACTGGATTGCCTGGTATCAGGGTATACTTACTCCATATTATTCCGACGGTATTATTGGTGGTTATGACTTTGACGAAACCCAAAAACCGCCACATCTTAATCAATGGACAATCAGTCTATTCCCTTTCCCTGAATACTATTCTACTACTGAAGAATATGAAACAGCTCTGGCATTATATGACGAATATCAGACAGCTTATTCTGAGGTTTATAATATCTGGAATAATAACAATATCCCTACGGTAGACCAGTTGTTCGCAGCAGAGATGCCGGATGTGCAATCTCCCGGCTGGGCTAATATGGCTCCTTATGAGGCTGCCTATGAAAACACCATTTTACAATGGCATCCTTATCACCTGAACAGCTATTTTACAAAAACACTCCGCACCACAGAAACGGCTTATGATAATACCTGTGTGGATAATATTGACTCCCTTCAAACCATTACAGAGTATGAATATTACGATGCTAATGAAACGGGAGCCACCTCCTCCGAAGGCTACGAAATTATGCTGCACGGCAATGTAGACTGGCAACAATTACAATGGGAACCTTCCTGGCAGTTGTATAAAAAGAAAACTTACTCACCCCAACATCCTGATGCTTATGCTTCAACGGAGTATTTCTATTATTATGATCTGATGAATCAGGAACATATACCCCTGGATATGACCTACGGATTAGCGAAATATATTCCTAATCTGGATGATGGTAATGACGGATTATTTTATCCGCTGCATTGGAGCTGGAAATATAGAATGAGAAATATAGCTTTTCAGGAAAGGGTAACTTCCAAAGCACCTGGGCAGGATGCGGTAAGCCAATCTACTTATCTGACCTACAGTAATGAGTGGAACGACATTCGTTTTGGTGCCATTGAATTACCTTCAGATACTATTTCTTTTTGTAACCCTGATTTTCCTGACCCTTCCGATCCTTCCGATCCTTCCGATCCTTCTGATCCGGTAGACCCTAATACACCAGAAGGCTGTGTACCTCCATTTATGTCTGGGCCATGTAACTATCCGCCTGTCGGATATACCTGGGAGTTAAGTGAAGATGGAACTGATTGTCTCTGGTGCTATGTAGGTATTATCGAAGAGCCTTCATTCGACTCTTCCGCAAGAGAGATTGATCTGGGCTTTGCCCATAAAGACAACCTATTCTATGAAAGTACCCGTATACAAACCAATGGAGCAATAAAATCGGATTATCAAAGCAACACAATTACCAGTGATAAATACGCTATTCTTCGCTTTACTCCAGATGCTGATAATTATAATAATTTTTTACCCGATTATCCATATTCCCTGCTAAAAACACATGAAGCAGAGGAACGTAATTATTATGGTGCCATACAATTAGAAATAGACGAAAAAGGGTTGAGAACCCGCTATGAATACTCTGATATAAAAGAGAAACGATATTATACCTGTATAGATGAAATCACAGATACAGAAGACTGGCAAAGTGTCATGATTATGGATCTCGTCAATGCACCGACAGCCGTCACGATAGGTGTAGGATTACCAGATTCATTAAGAACCATCTACACTTACCATGAAAACTATGGGATAGATAGTATTATTGATCCCAATGGCAAGGTACTTTCTTATGATTATGATAAATACGGCAGATTGAAAAACAGCAAACTTAATGGTAATAAAACCGGAGAGATTGAATATAATCAGTGGAATAACGATCACAGCATCAGCTTTGAAGAAAGAATGTCGCATAATTATGTGCAGACCAAGACTTTCAATGAAGTTGGTCAATCCGAAAATGTCATAGCCAGAGCCTATGTAGACCCGCTTGGAAGAACTGCTATAACAGCCACACACAAAGCCTCAACACCGAATGATCTCATTGTAGCCGGAGGCATTGATTATGATAATTGGGATAGGCAGACTAAACTCTATAAGCCTTATTTGTATAATTCAGGATTTAGCAGCATATCCTACAATATGCATCAGGGACAATCGGCTGCTTATGCTGAAAATCAGTATGAAGATACACCACGATCCAGAGTACTCAAATCCGCTAAATATGGTATTGACATCAATGCCTCGTCCCGCACAGTAAACCATAATTATTGTCTGAAAACAGCCGATGAAGTAATAACAGAACTGGATTTAAGTAGTGATGAAACCTCTTTATTATTCCCCAATACTCAGGCTGATTATCGTCTGATTCGTACAGAAATCGAAGATGAAGATGCTAAGAATGTTGTAGAATTCACAAATGCCATCGGACAAAAAATAGCTACACTGACCTATAATAATACTGAAAAGATCGTGACCCTGTTTGTCTATGACAGTCGGGGTAATTTGACGAAAGTCATCAACCCTGAAAAGCAGGAAAGCACCTATAATTATAATTTGCTGCAACAGCTTAATGATAAAACAACTGTAGATGGTGGTACAACCTCTTACGCTTACAACACCTCCGGTCAGGTCATCATAGAGCAGGATGCAAAATTGGCAGAAGAAGGCACATTTCGATTCTACACTTACGATGATTTCGGTCGTCTAATAGCACAGCAATATATTAATACACTCGCTGGTCTGCAACAGACTGGTATAATGGAAGAATTGGATGCTGCGCAACAGATCAATACTACGGAAGTCGGTTCAAAAAACAGCTCATCTACGGGCAATGTTTACGAAAAACAATATTTCTACGGAAATAATTTTAATAGCAATGATGCCTCCATTTCCCAAAATGCTCAAAATAAACTTAGTGACCTGAATAACGTAGCAGGACAGCTTACGCATACAATCAGTTATGATTTAGTTGGTAATCCGATAGAATATCGCTTTATGTCTTACAATGAAGAAGGCTGGCTGGATTGGGAAGTCATTCAGTTTAATGCAGAAGGTATATCAGCCACCTCTCAGGGTAGTACGACAATCATAGAGCAACCTGATTATAATTTACAAGGCAGTCTAAAAACCCAAAATATAGACCTGAATGCTGATGAAAGTATTGATTTTCAATATCATTATACTTACGATGATTTTAATCGCCTCAATGAAATTTATGTCAGTTATAATGATGACAAACAGCAGGGCTACAAAGTGGCTTCCTATGCTTATAATGATGCATTAGGGCTGGTTG
>JAHDFX010000233.1:8417-9078 GCA_020627965.1 Saprospiraceae bacterium
AAAATTTGACTGGCTGGTTGATGAGATTAAATATTATGCCTCCGGCAATGATGGTGCATTGAAAAATATAGAAATAGATGCCATCACACACAGCTATGATATTCGTGACCGCCTGACCGAACTCAATAGTGCTTTATTCAATTGGAGAATGTTTTATAATGATAATAATCCAACCGAAGCACAAAACCCTACGAGTAACTGGAATGGCAATATAAATGCTACTCAGGCTGACTATAAATTCAGCAACACCACAAATGCAGCTGACTTAAATCAGTTTAGTAATAAGAGTACTTATGCCTATACTTATGATAATCTAAATCGTCTTAGCATAGCTAGTGCATCTGGATTTGCTGGAAGCATAGGAAATGCGGCTTACTCTTACGATAAAATCGGAAACCTGAAGACGCTTTTCCGTTTGAATCCGGATAATACTAATACTATTTATGGCTATGAATATGAGGAAGGAAGCAATCGCCTATTAAAAGTAAAAAATGGTTCCATTCGCTATACTTATGATGCGAATGGCAATATGGTCTCTGACATAGAAAAGAATCTGACCAATACAGAGTATGGCCGAGCCAATCTCCCACAAGAACTCAGTATTGGAACAGATACAATAATTCATTATCTTTATGACGTTAATGATATGCGGATATACAAA
>JAHDFX010000234.1 GCA_020627965.1 Saprospiraceae bacterium
TTTTATTTTATATTTTTAATAAAATAACTATTTATTATCTTGGAAATGAAATAAAACGATTAGCATATCAGATCAGTATATCGCAAGTATCAGTGATAACATTAATCTTCAGATAAGAATTTTGGCAATTCTCCTATTTTGTTGATAATCTCTTGATTCTTCATGATGTATATGAGTTTATCCAAATCCGTATATATTTCAGACTCTGTTTTATCAAATTTATCAATTTCTACAATGATATGCACGATTTGTGTGTCTAAATCTTCTCCTTTCTGGTTCTTTAACGTTCCAAAGTGGTAATATTGTTCTGATTTTGGGTAAATTCCTTTTGCTAAAAGCCCTATACAATAAATAGGAGTAAGGTCATCAAATTTATATCGTCCTCTTGTTACAAGTGTATTAAATCGCTGAAAAGCATAAAACTTAGCACGTTGAATATAGTTTTTGTAGAAGCCCAACTGCATTTCTACAATGAAAGTATTTCCTTTTTCGTCCTCGCAAATTAGATCATATAATCCACCTCTTGAATCTTCTGTTAACCCAATGAATTCATTGCTGAGAAATTTTACTCTTTTTATTGGGTAGTCATTTTGAATTAATGCCTGTAATGCCTTACGTAGAAAAGTCGTATCTGATTCGTCTGCGAATGTTAATTTGAAGCCATAGTCGGATAATATGGATATGAATTTTGTTTCGTTTTTCATTAATGAAATGTGTTATTCTGTATTGTGTTTTTTTAATTACCCCCCCATAGCAATTGTATCAAATTGTAAAGCCATTTCCTAATTGGTAGGAGTCCTATGAAAAGCCCTAGAATAAATGTTATAAAAGGGATTACACAACCAGAGAATGTCCGGCCAACTAATTGCGTGGTTACTCCTGGAATTATGGCTGGTTTATCAGCCAAAATTCCAGGGGTGGTTTTACTATAATAGTCTTCTTCAATGTCGAACTTATAGAGATTCCAGAGAACATAAGCAGGGCTATTGATATCCTTTTTTGTGCCAATCCAATTCAAATTGATGAGTTTTTCAAAATCGGCTATGAAACGTTGAGATTGTTTCTCTCCATAACTCTTTTGCACAATTTTAAGAATTTCTTCCTTATGTTTATGGCATATAATACCAGAATTTACGATTGATATTTTATCCTCTTTACGCTTGCAGTAATCAAAAGTACATCCAGTGCTATATTCATACTTTTTTATGCTACCACCTTCGCTTTCTCCATGTTGGGTGATTTCAGCATTAGTTCTAAAGTGAATCAAAGAGGTAATTATACTGTTGAGCAAATATTTAAAAATTGAGGTAGGGCTATAATTTTTAGCCCAGTCTTTTGTCGTTATAAATGAGACTGCTTGATGGTAAAAATAAAAAAAATCACCTTGAATTTGATTTGGAATTATATAAATATATTTTGCCTCAATTTCTTCTTTAAAAAAGTTTTTTTCTCGTAACTCAATATATTTACCAGAATATATTTCAGAGAGTTGACTTTGTGTATAAATGGAAGATGATTTTAACTGTAAATCTAGTGGATCGGTGTGGAATAGTTGCACTTCAAAATAATCTTGCAGTTGATTCAATTTAGAACAAAGAAATTTAAAAGCGGCTTGATTATCATTATTCATAGAGTCTTTGAGCAACACTATATTTACTTTCCTGATGGATGTCGTCACTATTTTTTTGTTAAATTAGAAGAAAGCTTGCAATTTTCTGTTATGATAATTTTTCAGGGAGAACATTGCTTGATGTTATACCTCCGCAAAATACATTATACCTCCAATTTATCCAATAAAAAACAATTGCTCTTTATTAGTTTATTTAGTTTTACACTTTTTAAAGCCCTTTAAATCGCTGAAAAACAAACAAAAAACAATTTTTTAAATAAAAAATTTCAACTACGCAAAAAGATTGCGTACCGCCTTCTCATCTTTGTATCGTCAACAGAAACAAAAGATAAAACTGCAAAGTTTTTAAATGATTTCTGAGCTATTTTAAATAAAGATACAAAAGTCATGAAGTTCAACATACTAAAAAAGAAGGCTGGGCTGACTACCAATAAGGAAAAACAGAAAGCGTACAAAATGACGCCAGAGATGGAGTTATACACTACTGTTGTGACGGCTTCATTGGCGAATAAGTTTTACGACAGCCAGAAAGAAACTGTAGATAGAATAGTGAAATTAATCAAGCAGGTTGATCCTGTTTTTGTCGCAAAATTAGCTATCTATACTCGTGAAAAAATGTATTTGCGTTCTATACCTGTCGTATTAGTTGTCGAATTGGCAAAAATACACAGAGGAGATAGTTTAGTGCGTAAAACTACAGAGAGAGTCATCCAGCGTGCAGATGAAATTACAGAAATGCTGGCTTATTATCAGTTATCCAATGCTCGTGAAGGAGATAAGAAGCTGAATAAATTATCCAAGCAAATACAAAAAGGCGTAGCTGGTGCTTTCAATAAATTTGATGAATATCAGTTTGCCAAATACAACCGTAAAACGGAAATTACACTAAAGGATGCGCTATTTTTAGCTCACCCAAAAGCAAAGGATGATGAACAGCAGGTATTGTTTAACAAGATAGTGAATGATACGCTGGAAGTACCTTATACCTGGGAAGTAGAATTGTCCAGATTGGGGCAAAAAGCATACAAAAGCAACAAAGCCAGAAAACAGGATTTAGCGGCTAAATGGGAAGAATTGATTGAAAGTGGTAGATTAGGATATATGGCATTATTGCGCAACTTGCGTAATATTTTGCAGGCAAGAGTTGGTGCAGAGTATGTACGCAAAGTTGCAGAAAGATTATCAGATCCAGCCCAGGTCATAAGGTCCAAACAATTGCCTTTCAGGTTTTTGGCTGCTTACAGAGAATTAGAAAATGTCAACTACGACTTTACCAGTTATATACTGGATAGTTTGGAAGATGCTATAAAAGTCAGCGCAGAAAATATAGCCGGATTTGATATGAACACCCGTGTATTATTGGCAGCCGATGTTTCCGGTTCCATGTATAGTCCTGTATCCGCAAAAAGCAAAATTCGTTGCTATGATATCGGTCTGGTATTATGTATGTTGATGCGTTTTCGGTCAAAGAATGTTGTTACAGGTATCTTTGGCGATAATTGGAAATCAGTCAATCTACCAGCAAATAGTATCCTGTCAAACATCCAGAGATTGAATGAAATAGAAGGCTCTGTAGGTTATTCGACTAATGGCTACAAAGTGATCGAATATCTGATTGAAAGAAGAAAAGTGATGAATAAAGTGATGTTTTTCACGGACCTGCAAATGTGGGATAGTAATAAAGATGGTGCTTCTTTGAAAGTCACCTGGAGGAATTACAAGAAAAATATTGCTCCTGATGCAAAATTGTATTTGTTCGACCTGCAAGGCTACGGTCAGACTCCTTTGAGAACGACCGATGATGATGTCTATTTATTAGCAGGTTGGTCAGATAAAGTATTTGATGTACTATCAGCTATCGAAGAAGGTAGAAGTACCTTGAGCGAAATTGATAAAATAGTAATTTGATGTGTGTTGGTGTGTTAATGTGTTGACGTATTCCTCAATTTGAACACTTCAACACAGGGCGTACATCAGCACACAAAAAGAAACCACACAAAAGTGTCGTAGATAAGTCTTACTTCGTTGAATAAATTTCGGTGCCGCTGGTTCGAGTCCAGCTTCCAGAATTGGAATAGCTCAGATGGTAGAGCACGGAAAATGATTGGCTTTTCACTCATTACCTTTTGTGTCTTCTTTAATATCAACTACAATGACAATATAAAAATTACATCAACACGTCAACACAAAATAAAAGGGTGTCGTAGACAAGTCATACTTCGATTTTGGGATCGCGGGGACACCGGTTCAAATCCGGTCGGAAGCCCACTATACAACAAAAATGGCTTCCGTAGCTCAGTCTGGTAGAGCACGTTTGTTAGACTTTTCGCCTTGTTACCCCTTTTTATTTAAAGACCGCTTCGCTGTGAGAGGAGAGACCGTTCGCTTTGCTCACTGCGGGATCATTCGCTGCGCTCATTGCGAGAAAAGAGACTTTATCGCAACTTAGATATACTCACATAGATTATTGGTGCTAATAAGGGGAGATTTTCTTATCTTGCCACGCAATGTTTTATTTTCGACTGTTCATGTTTTTACTGCTGTTGGGTGGTACACTAATTTACCCCTTTGACGTATTTGCACAAGGGCGTGTATATAATGAAATCCCTACAGATAAACGTCAATTTGACGGTAAGTATATCCTTTTTAATATCGACGAAGAAACGATTAATATACGCTTCAAACCTACCGACGACTTCAAAACAGCTTTTACTTCGCCCAATGCTTTTAGCTTGCCCTTATATCAACCTTTTTTGCTGATCGCAAAAGATAAACCCAAAGTCCGTTATAAGCATGGCAGTTTCAGATTCAAAGAGAGACCCCACCAACGGTGCCAGAAACTGAAGCTTCAGGATGTTAGCTTTGAAAAAGACCTGATTACGCTAAAGGGAGAGCTTTGTGGAAATCGATTTTCCATGTATTTTTCCTCTACCGAACCAGGTAGGCTGGATATAAAAGTTCAACTAAAAGACACGACCTTCAATCGTCTCACTTTAGTCTATGAAAGCCGACCAAAAGAGCAGGTGTATGGTATGGGAGAACAATTTTCACATGTCAATATAAGAGGTCATCGTATTCCTGTCTGGGTAGAAGAACAAGGCATTGGCAAAGGAGATCAGCCGATCACAGGATTAGCCAATGCCCGTATGGCTGGTGGTAGCCCATATAGTACAGCAGCACCAATTCCTTTTTATATTTCTACCGATAAAAAAGCTTTTTTGTTACATAATTCTGTTCGATCCGTGTTCGATTTTCGCTATAGCGAGACCATCGACCTGGAAGTTTGGAATCACGAGTTATCTGCGAGCATCTGGCAGGCAGATACACCACTCCAATTAATAGAAAAATATACAGCAGAAACCGGACGCCTGCCCGAATTGCCCGACTGGGCTTATGGGGCTATATTAGGTGTTCAAGGTGGTTCGGAAATCGTATTAAGCAGGTTGGATAGCTTGTTGGAGACAGGTGCGCCGATCAGTGCTATCTGGATTCAGGATTGGTGTGGTAAACGAGAAACGCCTTTTGGTTCACAACTCAACTGGCAATGGATACCCGATGAAAGTCGTTATCCTGATTTCAATAATTTTTGCGCAAATTTAAAAGAAAAAAACATAGCTGTACTTGGTTATATCAATCCCTTTTTAGCAAGTGACAGCGAATTGTATAAAATAGCCAAAAGGAATGAATATTTAATTAAAAAGCCGGAAGGCGGAGTGTATCTAGTCTCATCGCCAGGTATGGAAATGGGCATGATAGATTTGACTAATCCAGCAGCCTTTGATTGGTTGAAAAAAATAATTAAAGAAAACATGATAGATAAAGGGCTTTCAGGCTGGATGGCAGATTATGGAGAATGGTTGCCCTGGGATGCTGTTTTATTTTCTGGAGAATCTGCTCGGTCATATCATAATCGTTATGTAGTAGATTGGGCAAGGCTAAATCGTGAAGCCATTCAGGAGTCGGGTAGGGAAGGGAAACTTGCTTTTTTTTCCAGGGCTGGCTTTACTGAAGCCAATAAGTATGCTACTTTTTATTGGGCCAGCGATCAAATCACTTCCTGGCAACTTAATGACGGATTGCCCTCTATTGTTCCGGGTTTATTATCGAGTGGTATTGGCGGAATGAGTATCAATCATGCTGATATTGGTGGTTTTACTTCATTCATCAGAGGACCTGTTAAGTTTTTGCGTGATGAAGAGCTATTGAAGCGCCATATTGAACTAGCAGCTTTTACGCCTGTTTTCAGGACACATGAAAGTGTATTGCCCGATGACAATGTACAAGTTTATGATACACCTGAAATGCGAAATTTTTATGCCCGTTTTGCTATTGTACACGATAAACTCAAAAATTATTTAAAAGCTTACGCAAAGGAATCGACAGAAAAAGGCTATCCTATGATTCGACATTTGTATCTTCATTATCCAAATGACGAAAGTGTATTGAATATTCAAGATCAATTTCTGTTGGGCAAGGATATTTTAGTAACGCCAGTCGTTAAAAAAGGAGCAATTAATACAGATGTTTATTTACCAGAAGGTAATTGGAGACATTTGTTTACAGGAGAGATTTATAAAGGAGGATTGAAATATCAGATCAATTCACCAATAGGTACGCCTCCGGCTTTTATCAATACCGAAAGCAAATGGGCGGATAAATTTTCAGGATTTTAATTAATATATACCATGACCAAATCAAGATTAACTTTAGCCATTCTCAATTTAATATTTTTAGTTGGGACACTTGTGATAAATGGGTTAGCTAATACTTTGCCCATTGGAGGAAACACTACAGGCGACCTGTCAGATGCTTATCCTAATTTATTTGTGCCAACAGGACTGACTTTTAGTATCTGGGCAATTATCTATACCTTGCTGCTGATCTTTGTTATTTACAGTTTGGTTTGTGTGACTCGCGACCGAAAAAATGGGACAGATACAGCGGCTTTCCTTGATAAAATAGGTATCTGGTTCATTGTTTCCTGTATTATGAATATGAGTTGGATATTTGCGTGGCATTATACAATTGTGCCATTGTCACTTGTGTTTATGCTTGGCATTTTAGGTGCATTAATAGCTATTTATCTTCGCCAGAATATTGGTCGGTCTACTGCTTCTAATGAAGAAAAATACATCACACATCTGCCTTTTAGTCTCTATCTGGGCTGGATTTCCATTGCTACTATTGCGAATGTTACAGCAGTAGTTGTTAATACGGGCTTTGATGGATTAAGCGGCACGGCTGCAACAGTGACTATTGTGATGATCCTTATTGGCTTAGGACTAGGGCTGACCATGGCTTTTCAGCGAAGAGACATCTTCTATGCTCTGGTAGTTGCCTGGGCATTTTTGGGTATTTATATTAAAAGAACAAGGATAGATGATGTGGCATCTATAGCTACTGTGGCTTTGATCTGCACGATAGCGCTTGTGTTGGTGTCAGTCATTCAGGCGGTTAGAAAGAGGGTATACTAATATAAAATTTGAAACGAAAGATGATTCACCACAGATTAAAACACAGATATTTTTCTGTGATAATCTGTGGTGAATTACTCATTATTTATCAATATCAGGATTGATGCGTTTTGCTTCTTTTAAATATTTATTAGAATTATAAGCATCGTCCAATTCTTCATAGACATCTGCTAATAAGAAATAGCCATAAGCGTAATCTGGGTCGATTTTAATCAGCCTTTCGCCCACCACAATAGCTTCATCGTAGTCTTTGATATCCCGATAAGCCAATCCGAGCGTATACCAGGCTTCATTATGGCCCATATTGTTCTTAACAGCTTCTTTTAATTGACGGATGGCTTTATTGTATTGTTTCAATTTAATGAATGTCATGCCGGAGTTGTAGTAATAGTCAGCATTGTCAGACTCTTTTTCAATAGCTTTCAGATAAGACTCTGAAGCAGCTTTGTAGTCCTCATTTTGATAATGCAAATTTGCCAAACCGTAATAACTAGCCCCTGAATTTTCTCCGGCACGTATAGCTTTTTCATAGCTATTAATAGCTTTGTTAAGTTGTCCGCCATCATGGTACATACTTGCTAGTGCCAAATGTGCCCGACCATGTCTGCTGTCTATTTCAACGGCTTTTTTGAATGCATTTTCAGCTTTATCCAATTCCTTATTGCCTTTATAAGCTAAGCCTAAGTTGTAGAAATATTTAGCATTTTTATCGTCTTGCTTAATGGCTTTTTTGAATGATTTAATAGCATCATCATAGAAGCCATTCTGATAAGCTTTTATACCTTCATTATAATCTGCAATTTTTTCGCTTTCCTGTGCTTGTCCTGCATGCTCATAACCCAATGATTTAGAAATATCATAATGATAGTTGACCATATCGCTACGCCCAGCTAATTTATAGGCTTTCGCCAAATGGTAATGTACCGCACCGTCTTCATAGTTGTATTGTAAAGATTTTTTTAGATTGAGAATAGCCTCTTCTGCATTTTCTTTACTAAGATAACTACGTCCCAGAAAGTTTAGTATTTCAGAATTTTCAGACTCTATCAGTACGGCTCTTTCAAAATAACTGACAGCTCTGTCGAAGTCTTCTTCATTATAATAAATGATCCCAAGATTAAGAAGCGCATCAAGATGCCTTTCATCAATGTCGAGTAATTTTTGATAAAGTTTCTTGGCATCCTTGACCTGTTCACGTTTCTCCTGAATCAGTGCAAGCAGGTAATATGAATTTGCTGAAGGAGATTGCTCTACGACTTTTTGCGCATGGGAATATCCTTTCTCATATTCTCCCTGTTCATACAGCGTTTTTGCTAGAGAATAATCAATGCCGGAATCTTCTCCACGTTCTTTGGCTTTTTGTAAGTGCGCATCTGCGTCAGTATGCTCTCCCATAGCTAGTTTTACTGCACTGAGCTTGGTGTGTGCTTTGGTGTAATCTGGATTAATTTCTATAGCTTCTTCCAATACTTGAGCCGCTTCCGCCTGTTGATTGTCTTTTAATAATAGCAGAGCAAGATTGTATCTGACCCTTTCATCATTAGGTGCAAGTCGTGCAACCTGCTTGTAGTTCAGAATTGCTTTTCCATGCATTTTGGCTTCACTATAACATTCAGCCATCAAGTGATAAGCATCCTTAAAATCTGGTGCTTCCATGACTGCTTCCTGTAAATAAGGAATAGCGCTTTTGTAGTTGGCAACATTGTATTGATATAAAGCTTTATTATAAGCTTTTAATGCTTCATTGCTGTATTGAGCAAAGATGGTTGTACTGCCCAAAAGGAGTAGTAATAGAGTGCTTAATTTTCTCATTTTGCTTTATTTAGTGGTGTCTCAAATTTATCTTAATAGGGTTACAGAACCCATTCGTTTAGGCTTTTCATCATCATATTGCATGCCTTGCCAGACTGTGCCGTCTTCAAATATACCATGAATTTTCCACACAT
>JAHDFX010000015.1 GCA_020627965.1 Saprospiraceae bacterium
GGTTTTTCTGTTTTATCGCTCGGTTTTCTTGTTTTTATTGGTGGAAGTGAACAACGTTTCGTGTACTCGATGTCCGAGCGTTTAACAGCATGTGCGTGTACACCATGTTCCATGCTGTTTCTACTCATTAATTTCAGGATTTACCATAACAATAATAAGATGACCAGCTATTTTCCGTACCGTTTCAGATAATATTTCTCATTTCGGAATACGACATTTCTCTCTTGGATTATTCTCTTCCCTTTTTTGTATATCGTATGCCATTCTGGGACCAACTGGAAAATTTTCAGGGCTTCTTTTTCCCAAACAGACAAGTTCGCTCCCCGCTCTTTAACCCAAGTTGAATATGTAGCCCCCAACAATTTCATGTAGGAGCCTTTTGAATTTTGAAAAAGAAACCGCTGTGCGGCTTATATTTGAGTTTTAGAGCTTTGTAAATTCGTCTTGCTTTAGGTTCTGGTTCGCTCCAATTAGCGAGTAAGAACCATTGTCTTTCTTTGTTTGCAAATTCGGAAGTAATGCTTTTCTGTGTGTCCATAATTCTGACGATTTCCTTCCATGATGCTGTAATGCCGTTTTGCCTAAGCTGATACCGAATAAACTGAACGATGTTACAGGCAAGAGCAGTAAGAAATAAATGCGCCTGAATGCTTTCGTCCTTTTGATGATAAACCGGTCGCAGATTCAAATCGGTTTTACAGCATCGGTTCACTGCCTCAATTTCACTCAGCGCACAATAATCTTTCCACGCCTGATGTAGGTTTGTTATCGGTTCGGATCGGCGAATAATGTAAGTGCCGTTCCGTTTTTCATTGCTGGCATCATAATCCCATTTCAGGGCAGTAATGTTTTTACCATCATCCGAACACTGAACTTTAAAAGCTTTGCTTACCCGACCGTATTTGTTGCGCAGCCGACCGATGCGCTGATGCACCTGTCCAATACTTTTGTGTCCTCTGGGCTTGTCCAGACTATTTTGTATGGCACTCAGACCTGCTTCAAAACGTGCTTTCTGCTTGTTTACAATACCATCTTCTTTACGCTGTTTTGCCTCGCTTTTTACAAAAATAAGCCAGTCTGTATAAGTATCTTCTCCTATTTTAAAAGTATGTTTTCGACTTTGAAGCCACAGCCCGTATTCCTGTCCGTTTGATGTCTGATGCAGGAAGTATTCTCCCTGCTCAAAGTCAATTTCAAACTCCTCAAAACCACTTCTGACTACGCTAATGTAAGGAATCGCAAGACGAGCCAATTCCTCTATATTTGCCTGCGTACCTATTCCTGCGTCTGTTACTACTCCAGGACTGTCTTTGAGGAACTTATGCACATCTTCCAGCGTACCCGGTTCGCTTATATTACCCGCATAAAAATGGCTGCGACGGATAAAACCTGCTTCATTGGTCAGCAAACCCATACTCACCAGCGGTGCATCTGCACGCTTTTCTTTGCTCCGACCACGCTGTGCCAGATCACTACCCTGCATCCGACCCTCAAAATAAGTGTTCGTTAAATCATACAGATAACGTGTCTTCCCAAAACCCAGCAAAGCATCCATCCGTGAATATAAATAATCCTCCACCTCATCATGAACAGACCACCAGTCCAGGGCAGATCGACGCAAACCCTGACCGTGTACCTCCCTGACCTCACTCATCAGCGCCTTTGATGAACTGGCTTCTTCTAACCATAAGGCAGTACCCCGTTCTGATACAGGATGAAGCAAACGACCATGTAAATTTAACAGCATCCATTCCACCTGCTCTGGAGTCCACGACTCAAGAGCCGATAAAAAATCCTTTATCCCAAGATTTTCAAGAACCTGATGAATAAGCCAGGAACCACCGCCCTGACGACCTTCCAGCGTCCGAAATGTACTCAGATCAATCGAGGCATGTTCTTCTGATTCCAACAAACCACCACTCACATCTAGACCATCCCCCACCTCACTGTGACCAGCCTGACGGCTTTTTAATTTACCCACATACTGAATGGCAAGGGATTCAACCTCTGAATCCAGACATAAACTCAGATATTGACCACACAGCAACTGCTCCATCCGAGCAACAAGTGCTGAACGTTGATCCACATCCAAACCCGAAAGACTGCCTATATACATCAGACGATTATGCTTTATCTTTTTACCTTCACGTTTGTTCTCAACCAAATCATAGTAGATTCGACCACGTACTTTTTTTTCTTCAAAAACATAATGCAAGATAAATTAGATAAAGCAAATTTTAAAATTGGGGGCTACATATTCAACTTGGGTTAAGGGAAACATTAATAATTTCATTTGTATCATTTGTTTCGATGAGAACCGGAACAGATATTATTTCGTTTGGTTCTATTTTAGGCAGTTGTTCCCATTTTGCATTTTCGTAAATAAATGCTTCAAATTTCCACGGGAATCTTGAATATTTTGTCTTTGAGTTGTCGTAGTTAAGCTTTTCGTAAAATTCCCCTAATTTAAATCGGAATGCTTCAATATGATGATAATGAGTTCCGCACTCCAACTCTCCTGTATACCAATCAACTTTCACCCTCTTATTTGTGAAATCCTTACCAAAAATTTTTTTTAAATTCAGACTTCTGTCTTCATGGCATATTTTTATACTTTTTAAATACAATATGTTGTCAATAATCTCGTATGTAGCGTAATGTAATCTCCAGCAGCTTGTTAAAACAGGAATAGGCTTCTTGTACATTTCTTTTAATATTTCAGCCTGCCTGGGGCAACTCGCTAGCGGAAGATCGTTGCCAGGTACACGGATTTTATATTCCTTTCCTTCAAATATTAATATATCCGGTTGTTGGTCTGTAGCATAAAGCGAATTGGACAGAATAAAAAGCAGTAAAATGGTTGCCAACTTATTCATGATTCGTTTAATTTGATTAATTAATTAGGAGATATGGACATTAGAGCGTGTTTAAAGTCTTTTCCCGAAACCTAAAATTTTCCTGATTACTCTATTTTAAATCCACTATTTTTATCAATATTCCTTGATAGTTTCTTAACAACAAAAAGGCATCCCTACGCCATCCTGCACAAAGCCCAGCAAGCCATTAGCGATCTTAAAGATGACCTTAAGATTAGGGTCGAAGTTAAAAACAGTATGGATACTATATATTTCATCTTTTTGCTTGTGGGAAACACTGAATATACGCCACAATATGGCGTATATATTCCTTATGACTAACTTCAAAATCCTTTTAAAACATGCTAAGGTCTGCCTTTGAAGTTATTATCCAATCAAAAATACAGAATCTATATCAATCTATGGTTAAATATGTATTTTTTGTCGTGGTTCGCTCTCTTGAAGGTTCCCCGAACCTTCACCCGTCGGGATGTTCGCAGCAGCCTCAGTGTCGAAAGCATGGTCTCTCAGTGAGCCTTGCGAACGATCTCGCCTCTCGCAGCGCAGCGGTATCTACGGATAAATGCTTAGGCGTTCTGCCCGATGAAACTGAAAATCATCGACACCACTCAGACGAGCTTCGAAAATGACTTCTTTGGTCTGATAATCCAATTCAATTATTTTGCCGCCAAGTAAGCCATCACCATTATCGACTCCCCAGCCCGGACTGAAGAGAATATGACCTGTTTCTGGTAGATAGTCTACATCTGAAACTAATGAAGAATAGGTATCCTCTCCTCTTTCTTTACCATATTGCCAGATTTGCTGAATGGTTTTAGCATCATCATCTATGGCATACTCTACCGCACGACTATACTTTGGGAAAGCGGCATAATTGCGGAAGCCACCATTGTCAAATAACATAATATTGCCGTTCGGCATAATCATAGGGGCATGTTGAAACCAATTCCATTCAAAATCCATGTGATTATCAAAACCATCCAGTATATCCTGATCTGTAATAGAATTACCGGAAGCATCAAGTGGCGTCAGCAGATAATTATTCAGGTCTGCTCCTTGTCGGTTCGTTCCCCAGCCCAGATGTGTACCCAATATCCAAACCACCTGATTATCCTGAGTTAATTTGAATACACCCTGTCGCTGACAACTGACGATAATGGTATTATCACTTTCATCATAAATCACCGCATTGCCATGTACCCAGTCCATTGGCGAATTATTCAGCACATACACCCAGGCAGTACGATATTCATCCAGAGATTCTTTCAGATCCCATACATTAATAATAGAGCCACTTTGCCGGTCTATTTCAATAACCAGGTCTTTATGGGTCAAATTTCCATTGAGGTGCGTACTATTCGGGTCAGTAGCAGTCAGTAAAAAATTACCATTAGGTTTTTCCTGCACATTATGATGAAAATCGTAAGGTTCGGTCGACCAGGTATTAATCAGTTCTCCATATACCCCAACTTCATGTATGCTACGGGTGGCTGAATTACCAAAGTAAAAATTCCCGTTTTGCAATCTTTCCAGTCCTACATCATAGAATAATTGTTGTAGAGGCGGGTAATTACTATAATCCAATATCCAGCGAATTTTGCCGTAGGCATCCATCATAAAAGGCATATTAGGATTATAAACACCCCGATAACTGACCAGCGTAAGTCCGGGCTCCATTTTATCTATCTGCCGAATATCTACGATAATATCAGAGAAAACATCAGGGATTTCCTGCGTGACAATAGAGATTTCTTTTTCTTCCAATACGCTATCATCAGCCGACAGATAGTTGACCAATATTGTATTTTGATATTGTGGATACAAACCCAAAACAGGTACACTATG
The DNA here is from genome assembly GCA_020627965.1 of Saprospiraceae bacterium. GTDB lineage: Bacteria > Bacteroidota > Bacteroidia > Chitinophagales > Saprospiraceae > JAHDEO01. The sequence continues at coordinate 4,722 of JAHDFX010000015.1, forward strand.
GCTTGTGGCTATCTCATCAAAAGTATGTGCAATATTAGAAGCTTCTCCGTCTCTGCCTATCACTTCTACCCGAATTTTCCCCGGCACATCTGCTTCAATATCCAGTTGGGCGCATAATGGATTTACACCATATGGATTATAGGTGGTGGCAATGCGCATATTTGGAGTCCCGGAAGATGTGTCGTCTTTTTTGCAGGCTGCGAATAGAATTAATATGCATATTGTGGTAAGCGCTGTCTTTTTCATGTTATTTCTAATTTTTGTAGAAAAATCATCTAATAAAAATCTCATCTGCGAATATCCAGCATTTGCCCCCTGCACCTTTATGATAAGGTGGGCATAGGCCTCTATTCTTCGCAATGACTTTTATATAACGGGCTTTAGTACTCAGTTTTATACCATAATCTTTAATAATAGCCCCTTTCTCTTTTGGAGAAATTTCATTGATAACTTTCCCGGCTGGCTTGAATTTTTTTCCATTTTTAGACACATAAAATTCCAGTTCAGTCGGCATAAATATCCAGGAATTTTCATCTTGCAGAAAGCCTGCTGTAATTTCAGAAATTTCCTGTTTTCGCCCCAGGTCTATAATGGCTTCCAAATTGATACCTTCGTAGCCTTGCCAGGAACCAGTACGAAAATCTTTGCCGCCTCTGATATAATCGACCAAAGCCATATCACCTCCTGCCGAATAATGATCCGCATACTTCGTACCTAATTGAATATTTCTGTAATCCGCCATTCTTAAAAATTCACTGATTGCTTTTTTGCTGTCAATACAATTGGGCTTAGTTGCCCAGGTTGTCAGGCTGGTGTTTTGAGTAATTTCAAATGGATTGGAATAAATATTCTGTGTATGCCCATTATCCATGCTGTAGTAGATAGTAGCATCAGGTGTAGCACAATCAAGGGCTATTATTGTAGACATTGGGAAAGCCTTGTCGCCTCTTGTAACAGCCGGTACAGCTACAATTTCCTGTCCGGCGATCTTACTTACAGGGCAGTGTTTTGCTGGCTTGCCATAAGTCGGACTGGCTTTTTCACCCATTTTGAAGCTTAATTGTCCGCCCTTGATAATTTGTTCATGACTTATATAGGTTTGTTCCAATGGCTGCTCGTTGAGTTGAGCAGATTGTATATAAATGGCATCATCTGACTTGCTGTCGGATTCGATACTAAATGTTTTACCATTTTCAAGATGAATATGCACTTTGTCGAACCAGGGTGAACCTATAGCATACTGGTCGCTTCCTGGTGTAACAGAATAGAAGCCCATCGCACTCAATACCAGCCAGGCTGACATCTGCCCACAGTCTTCATTGCCGGATAAGCCGTCGGGAGCATTGGCATACAATTCGTTCATAATACGTTGAACATATTTCTGTGTTTTACTAGGTTTTCCGACGTAATTGTACAAATAAGCAATATGATGACTAGGCTCATTTCCATGTGCATATTGCCCAATAAGCCCGGTAATATCTGCCTGATCTCTACCAGTACTTTTGCTATTCGCTAGAAAAAGAGCATCCAGATGTTTTTCCAGTTTATCTTTGCCTCCCATCATTTCTATCCAGCCTGATACATCGTGTGGCACATAGTAACTATATTGCCAGGCATTGGCTTCAGTATAGTTAAAATTCACTTCAGCGGGATTGAAAGGGTAGAACCAGCGATTGTTCAGTCTTGCCCGCATGAATCCTGTTGAAGGGTCAAAAACATTTTTATAATACTGTGCGCTTTCATAAAACTCATCAGCAATATTTTTTTTGCCCATTTTTTCAGCCATAACGGCTATTGTCCAGTCGTCATAGGCATATTCCAGCGTTTTGGAAACACATTCGGCGACAGCCTCACCTGGCAGAAAACCATATTTGCGATAAGCATTTCTGCCTAGTTTTTTGTCTTTTGCACTGCTGACCATCGCTTCTAAGGCTTTTTCTGTATCATAATCCCGAATACCTTTTATATAAGCATCTGAGATGACCGGAACCGCATGGTAACCAATCATACATTGGGTATAATTAGCGGCTAATTCCCACATAGGTAAAGTTCCGCCCTGCTCGTATTGTTTGATGAAGGTTTTGATGAAATCATTGGTACGCTCTGGTTCTATGATGGTGTATAAAGGATGTGTAGCCCGATAAGTATCCCAAAGTGAAAAAATTGTGTAATGGGTATGATCTTTACTTTGATGGGTTTTCAGGTCGGTTCCCAGGTAGCGCCCGTCTACATCCATGAAGAGGTTGGGGGCGATCATATTATGATAAAGCGCTGTATAGAAAATAGTTTTCTTGTCTTTATCATCATCTTCAACCGTGATTTTGGAAAGCTGTTTGCTCCATTTATCCTGGCCAGCTTTTTTAACTGCTTCAAAATCCCAGGTTTTTAATTCTGCTTCCAGGTTTTTTCTGGCGCCTTCAATATCTACCGAAGAAATAGCTACCTGTGCCATCAGAGGTTTATCAGAAATACCAAAATTGAAAGCGGCTTTGATGGCAGTATTTCTGGTTTCCTTAGTGGTTTTATTCGTTTTACCAGCCACTTGAAAGGTACTATTTTGTATAGGTTGATTGAATTTAATGACAAAATAAAGTAATTGATTGCTTGCCCATGCATTCGAGTGCCGGAAGCCTTCTAGCGAATATTCATCGACCTGCCTTAGGTAAGCATCAGTTACTTTATCTCTGTGTTCGAGGTCTATTAGTATCTGTTTTTCTTTCTTATTGTCAAATGTGTATTTATGGAAGCCCGTCCGTTCTGTAGCCGTCAATTCTACTTTAATATCATAATCATCCAGTTTTGTGGTGTAGTAATTAGGGGCTGCTTTTTCATTTTTCTTATCAAAAGCCGAGCGATAACCTGGCTTGCCATCTGCCCCATTATTAAAGTGAGTTTTTCCGACATAAGGCATTAGCAATATATCTCCATAATCAGAAACTCCAGTTCCACTAAGGTGAGTATGGCTAAATCCGTATACAATATTGTCGGTATAGTGGTAGCCACTACATCCATCCCAGCCTTCCAGTCGGGTATCAGGGCTTAGTTGAACCATTCCAAAAGGAACAGTAGCACCAGGAAAAGTATGCCCATGTCCTCCTGTTCCAATAAAAGGATTGACATAATTGAGTATTATTTCATCCTGTGCATTGATGAAAAATGAATTAATGAGTAATAAAAAGAAAAATAATTGATGCAAGTTTTTCATGGTCTGAATAATATTAAAAGTATCTGATTATTAACGCATATGAATACTAAGTATAGATATTTTTTCGGATATTTTTTTCTCTATAAATTAAAAAAAAATTAAAAAAGACGAAACAACTTTTGAAAATGGGCGTAAAAAACAATTGTAAACTGAAACACACACTATATTTAACTTTTAACACACACACAAATTATTGATATGAATAACGATACTATTTTTCCATCTGCTTGTTAGTACTATTTTAAAGTACTACAAACATCCTCCCTCCTACCTGAAATTATTGCCCCATTAAGATAAAAACATAAAACATTAAAAACTATATACCTAGTGCCTTACCTGATATAATATATGGTAGGCGGCTGGATATAGATCAGTTATCAGCTTCTTCGGCTGGGTGGCCTTGTAATGTAAAAGGCTAAATTTATTGGACAAGAGCAACCTGGTAAAAGGCTAAAAAACGAAGAATCTGATGAGGAACATTTTTTAACATCATTCCCTAAATTCAGCTAATTATGAAATTCATTGCTACTTTAAAAACGATTTTCTGCTGTTTATTTATTCTTTCAGCTACATCTTTCTCTTTTGCTCACCATCAGGCAGTACACAAAGTACAACAAGTCGAACTTAGTAAGTTTGGAGGCGGGACAGCCATTACTGTAATGGGTAGAAGTATTGAGGTCACCCAAGTAAACCAAGGGGGTAACCTGAATGCCAATGGTCCTTCCATGATGGTTGTTGTTGAGCGTGGTACACAAATAGTTCTCGAAGAGTTTATTCTTGGCGCTGATGCTACATTCGATGCTACTGCATGGTCGGCTGGTCGTTACAGAATCACTGTTACTACTGCTACTGGTACTGATATTCACGAAGTAAGACTAAGATAAGGAATACCTTTTGTACACAAAGGTAGCTTGTTTTCATAGTATTTTGTTTTAAAAACAATTTGAGCATAATTGTCGTCCCGGTAATCTATCCGGGACGCTTTTTCTCCTCAGTTTTTCAAGTCATTAATTTTACTGTGTAACCAATATCGGGCAAAAATTCTCTTTGTGTTGCTTAATTTCTCTTGAAGTTTATCTCTGGTTACATCCTTTTTATATGGAGCTTCTACAAGTATTCTGACAAATCGGATAAAATTTTTGGGATAGTCTTTAGTAGTGTCAGCAATTTTGTCATTCCTGTTTAAGTATTTATTGAAATTATTACATTCTAATATAACAACATCGGTATCTGTTTCAAATTCATAATGACATTGAATAGCCAAAGTACGCGTATAAAGCGCATAGGCACCGCCCATTTGTCGGAGAATAAGCAGACTGTCTTTATAGGCACCTTCGGCAAAGCAGAGATAAGCTCTGGCAAGTTGAGACGCATTTTCTTTCTCAACATCTGTCAAATACTGTTCATAATTAGATATAAAAATTTTCAACCATTCTGCTCTTTCGAGGGTAGTTGCCAAATAAGATATATTAATAAAGTGGGTAGCCGGCACATAGCCGTCTTCCAATAAGAGATCATTATTAATTTTATAAACATATAAGTCAAATATTTTTTGAGTATATTTTAGATCACCTTCGCCCAGTCGACTATTGGCATGAGCGAGCAAAAAATTAAGCAGGGTTAGTTTTTCATCAATATTACCTAAGTGGAGTTGGTCGTAGATCAGCGTTTCCAGCTCTTCATAAGTTTCATCTCGTTTTTCATAAAAGAGTTCGAGTGTCAGGTTATAGATTTTGAACAGCTTACTATGCTCATCATAACTAGGTTTTTCGATTTCTTTACGTACTTCATCAAGAAGTGCGATAGAATGTTTTCCTGCCAGCATTTGTTGCTGTGTCATCATTTCACCACTGTAACGCAATTTTACGGCGCAGAAAAACATATCCATGTATTCCATAGTTCTTTGGATGTCAACCTGGTCTTTGTATTTCTTCGATGTACTGGAGTAGAAAAAGGCCTCGTGCATAAGTTGCCATTGGTAGAAGAAGTAAAACATATCTCGCTCAATTGAGTTTTCTAGTTTAGCGCCTATGTTTTTGATGCTACGATAGAAAAGCTCATCCATTTTTCTTTCTTTCATAGCATCTAAAAGTAAAAAATCTCTTGCGTAGGATTTTTTACGTGTTTCTGTCAGTATAAGATAGTCTTCAAGCTTACTGCTCAGGTCGCTCATCCAGTCATTTATTTTCCTGTTTTTGCTACTTTCTCCTCCCATGTGTTTCTTTGCAAACACCTCTTTATCAATCTTTTCTGAGTCATATTTAGGGTGAAATTTCTTCACGTAATTGTATAGAGTCAATAGGTTTTTGTCTCTATTAAAAAAGGGTGTTTTCAAGTACCTCCCGAACTCTAAAAGCTCTGTTCTCGACAATCCGCTGAAAAGTTTTATCAATTTACTCTTGTGCATGTTGCTTGTTTTTTGTTCAAAAAAAATCGGGAGAAAAAAAGGATCATTTTTTATATTTTCTCCTTTATTTAGAATTGATAACCAATTATTTGTGAAAAAAAATCTTGAAAAATCATTTTCATAAATTTACAAAAAAAAGTGAGAGAAAGAGAAGATAATGGGCTTTTTTTACAATCAAAATACCCCGATAATTGTATTGTAAACGGAAACGAAGGGACACTTTTAAAGAAGTTTACACAAGTTAATTGAAAAGACCGGCACTGAATTCTGGAGGAAATATCAAGCTTTTTATACATAAAAAATGCTAAAAAAATGCAGATGATATTTATCAAAAATATAAAGGCTAAAATATTCTTTGATACATATTGTTTGAGAATGAAAAACATACATTAAATAACATCTCTTATGCTCAAAGAGAAAAAACAATTGTACTATGAAAAGCAAACATTCAATTTTCTATCTGCTTTGGCAGCAGAATACGATTAGTAACTGGCCTATATATCATAATCTATATGACAAATGCCATGCTGATCTAACGAAACACTGTTTACCAATGCTGGGCGATAAAAGCGCAGCCCGAATAATCGCTTATGAAGCAATTCTAGAGCTGTTCGTTCAACTGGATTACAGGAAGGTTAAAAACCCTGATATATGGATTATTAACCTGGTCGCTGAAAAATGTCAACATTACAGGACAAATGCAGTGACCTAATACAACATGAAATTTATTTGATTTTACCTTTTTATTTCTCAGCCGAACAAAGTGAAAGACCACAACTCGCGAATGATACGAGGACTCTAAAACAGGAAAATAAGGTTGGGTTTTTCACGCTTGTTCACTTTGTAAGGTAAGATTCACGATATAAGTTATTGATTTAGTTAAGTTAAATGCAAAATCCGACCGGACATGTGTCTGGTCGGACAAGAATTATCATTTGCCGTTCCCACTATGGAAGTCCGCCCTGGTATTCGTTGGGTTTTGTCAGGGTGGATTCCATATACTAAAAGACAATCGTTAGTGGATAATTAAGATTATCTACCTGATTATAAGATGCATTATTTGTTAAGTTACCTAAAGCACATTTTAGGTTAAGTTGATTTTGTTTTCTATTTGTTTTTAATCCCTCTCAACGGTGAGGTATTAAAAAAAAGAGTTTGCAGACACTGAATAGCGTTCCCTTTATTTGCAATTCAGTATGCACAAACTCATGTGGGTCATTCATTTGCCGTTCCCACTATGGAAGTCCGCCCTGGTATTTGTTGGGTTTTACCGGGGTGGATTCCTTTTTTTTGGGCAGAATGACTCTATTTTTATCTTTCCTTTTTCAATATGTTAGTTTTCAACCAACACTTATTTCTTAAGATTCTACGAAAATATTGCTTTTCTGTTGCATTTTTATGTTATAAATCATTCTTTAAAATTTACCACCACACCTTATTTACTGCAAATCAATACTTTACAAACCAAAGTTATTCTAGCAAAAATTCAATATCCTCTTTTTCAAAACGAATTTTATCATTATTTTCAATAATATCTTCGGCTAATTTTGTTTTTCTTTCCTGCAATTTCAGAATTTTTTCCTCAATCGTGTCTTTTGTGATGAATTTCATAGCAATTACATTACGGGTTTGTCCTATTCGGTGTGCTCTTGCGATAGCCTGACGTTCAGCAGATGGATTCCACCAGGGGTCGGCAATGAACACATAATCAGCAGAAGTTAGATTAAGTCCTGTACCTCCTGCTTTCAGAGAGATAAGAAAAAATTGATTATCTGGCAATTCTTTGAAACGCTTGATCTCCGCTTCTCTTTTCTTTGAAGACATATCGCCTGTCAATAATGAATATTGCCAACCTTGTTTTTCAAAACGTTCTTTGAAGAATTTTAGATAACTGACAAACTGAGAAAATATCAATGTCTTATGCCCGCCTTTTCTCAACACCTCCAAATGATGTACAATGTCATCAAATTTGCCCGATCCATGTGCATATTCTTCAAGATAAAGGCGAGGATGATTGGCAATTTGCCGCAATCTGAGCAGGGTTTTTAATACTACCATATTGAATTTGGGGTTTCCTTTAGCGATATTTTCAAGAATAAAATTTCGGGCAGATGATTTTTCTTTTTCATACACTTTCTTCTGCTCTTTAGTCATCTCGCTATAGAATATTTTCTGGGTAAGGTCGGGCAAGTCTTTTGCCACAGACTCTTTAGTTCGTCTCAATAAATAAGGTGCAATGAGCCGGCGAAGTTGTTCTTGTTTTTCTTCATTGTGCATTTTTTCAATGGGCTGCAAAAATTCTTTTTTGAAAAATGGAAAGGTACCCAGCAATTTCGGATTGATAAACTGCATTTGAGACCACAGATCAGATAAAGAGTTTTCTATGGGGGTACCGCTTAGAGAAATTTTATGTTTTGCAATTAATGAATTTACTGCACCAAATATCTTGGATTCTCTGTTCTTAATTTGCTGGCTTTCATCCAGTACGATATATTCAAACTCCAGTTGTTGCAAAATATTAACATCTTTCAAAGCCGTATGGTAAGTAGTTAATATTATATCAAATCCCCGCAGGCGAGCAGCAGAACGATAGCGTCGTACACCTATATGACTATAAACGCTCATTATTGGGGCAAATTTATTAACCTCATTTTTCCAGTTGAACACCAGAGAAGCCGGCAAAATAATCAATGCATTGAGCGGTACACCTCCATTTTCTTCTACATCATCAAACAGACGTGTTTGAATTGCCTGAACGATCTTTTTCCTGGATTGTTTTTGTTTGTCTTTCTGTTCTTTAGCATACAATAAAGCAGCAATAGTCTGCAAAGTTTTTCCCAAACCCATATCATCAGCCAGACAAGCTCCGAGATCGTTTTTATACAAATGGATTAACCACTTTATACCCTCCAACTGATAAGGTCGAAGTTTTGCTTTTAAGGTTTCTGGACTTTTATAACGGATACGTTTATAATTACCTGACAGGGTTTTTTGTGATTTTTTATCTTGTTGTTCCAGACTCAGCTCCTGAAGTACTGAAAATCTACTTTTTAAGATTCTCACCTTTTTGTCTCCCAATTCTCCCATACGAAAAACTTCTTCGTATTTTGCCATCCACTCTTCCGGTATGAGAAAAAACCGTCCATCAGGCAAGGGGTAGAAACGATCTCCCGTACCAATATATTTTGCCAGTTTGATAAAAGGAAAAGTAAAAGCCCCCACAACCACATCACCATACAGATCAAACCAATCTTTATCTTTAGATAAATTCAATTGAATTTCAGGTGTATTGAGCAGTATTCTTTTATTTTCAAATAATGGTTCAGCTACTTCAAAACCAACTGACTCCAGTTCGGTTTTGTGTTCGACCAGCCATTGCATAATGGTATCGGAATTAAGTTTTTCATTAAGCTCTGTCGGAATGAAAAGCCCATATTCCGGTTGGACAGACCGCTCTTCAAGCTTAGCCATGAAAGCTTGCTCCTCAGCTACATCACGCTTGTGCTGATAAATGATAATGTCGTCGTTTTTATCAAATTCGAGACGGGTTTTTTGCTGTATTGTCTCATTAAAATCAAAACGCAATACATTGTACCTAAACCGCAATGAAAGCCCATAGCGCTTGTTTAGAAAATTGTGACCAACACTTAATTCGGCAGCCGATAACTGATTATTAACACTTACCTGGAAGCCTTCTGCTTTAATATCGGCTTTGGAAGCTACACGAAGAATGAACTTTTGAAAATACTCTTTTGCGTAATGTCCGGGAATACGAATTTCGTCTTTGTTGAGAAATGGTTTAACCATATTTCCGTTGATACCGGGTAGCTCCCATAAAACACGATCAACTACTATCCATCCAGGTTCATTAGTCAACACAACAATATCTCTTTGCATGATTTTCCAATGCGTTTTATTATTCATAAAACTCAGGCGATAGAGAATATCTTTTTCCGTTTTTTTAAAAAAAAGCCGTGGTGTAAGCGGATGTTGCAGGGCTTTGATTTGCTTGGAAGGAATATAGTCTTTCCTAATCGTATTTAAAGAAATAATCAGTTCATGTTCCTTTATAATACTCAGAAAAGCATGCAAATTGCGATGCACATAAAGAATGATTTGTTTTTTGACATCTTTATTTTCAATGAGCTTATAAATATTTTTTTTCCGTTTTCCTGTGTTGTTAAATTTATCTTCCAATGCTTTGATCTGGAGTTTATCAATCAGATCAAACAACTGGGTGCGCTCTGGTGTTAGCTCAAGTCCGTAATCTTTGATGGTTTGGGCATGTACCTTGTGGGCTGCATAGGTCATCATGCCCTTATCATTGGTATGCACCACAAAGGCAGCTGGCAAGTATCCCAGCTCCTCATATTCGGTCAGGTCGTAAACAATTTTGTAAATAAGGCTCAATGTGTTCTATAGTTTTATCGGTTTCAATACGGAGTATTGCCAATAAGTCAAACAGCAAATATAACAAGGCCTTTAAAACTTTTCACACTCAAAAATCCCATTTCCCAATATTTTCATTATAATTGTATCAACAAAATAGCTGTTTAGGCAGTTAGAGTCTTTGTGTCCCAACTATTTTTAATAAAAAAAAGAATATGCAAGAAGAGATAGACCTCTATTATGAAGATGCTAATGAATCTATGGAAAAAGCGATGGCACACATGCAACGTGAGCTATCAAAGGTAAGAACAGGAAAAGCATCACCAGCTATGTTTGATAGCCTGCTGGTCGATTATTATGGTTCTCCCACACCACTGAAACAAGTTGCGAGTATTGGCGCACAAGATGCCCGTACGCTTACTATTCAGCCTTGGGAAAAAGGTATGCTGGCTCCTATTGAGCAATCTATTTTTGCTGCTAATCTCGGAGTGACACCACAAAATGACGGACAAATTATCCGGGTTGTCATGCCAATGCTAACGGAAGAGCGTCGTCGGGATTTGGTAAAACAAGTCAAAAAATTAGGGGAAGAAGCTAAAGTCAATATCCGTAATTCTCGTCGTGATCTTATGGAAATATTGAAAAAAGCTGTAAAAGATGGTTATCCAGAAGATTTGGGTAAACGAGAAGAGGATAAAGCACAGAAGCTGACAGATAATTTTACCCAAAAGGTAGATGAAATGCTAGAGGCTAAAGAGAAAGACATCATGAAAGTGTAAATATTTACAAAGCCAAATGAAAAACAGAGTAGCTTTGAAATTAAAATATAGCGATCGCTTATTCTCTCTGCCTGGCAGGATCAGTCATGCTTGTTCTGTTCTGCCGAAATTCGGAGTGATTTTTCTTTTTTTTTGTACCCTTTCGGGCAATTTGTTGGCATCAGACCATCAGTTTGAGCAAGCAAATCAGGCTTATAGCAAAGCCAATTACAATTTTGCCATAGAGCAATATGAAGCTATATTGGCCGATGGCAACTATTCTCCTGATTTGTATTATAATCTGGGGAATGCTTATTTCAAAACGGGTAAACTAGGGAAAGCGATTCTTAATTATGAACGGACTTTAGTACTTCAGCCAAGTAATAAGGATGCTCAAACCAATTTGTCTATAGCCAAAGTACGCACAGAGGATCTTATACAACCTTTACCGCCTTTTTTTCTTGCTCGCTGGTGGCGAACCTTGCGTGACGGACTTTCTTCTACTACCTGGTCGGGTTTGTCTATTCTCTTGTTGTGGTTGAGTTTAGGAGGTTTTTCGGTTTGGTTGCTGGGAAAATTGAGAGGCAGGAAAAAACAAGGTTTTGTAGTTGGTATAATGGGGTTGTTGTTGTTTTTGCTCGTCTTTATGTTAGCGTCGCAGCGAGCCAAGACAGAAGCTTATAGTGGCTATGCGATCATTATTGAAAAAGCAACTTCTCTGAAAGATGCTGCAACTGCTGATAGCCCTGAGATTTTTCAACTGCACGAAGGCACCAAGGTTCAGTTATTAGACCAAATAGATAATTGGTATAAGGTCAAGTTAGCCAATGGCGAGCAGGGTTGGCTGTTAGACGGAGTTTTTGAGCTTATTTGAGTACGCCCATTTCTTTACCTATTTTGATAAATGAAGCTATAGCTTTATCCAAATGATGTTGCTCATGTGCGGCAGAGAGTTGTACACGTATGCGGGCCTGCCCTCTGGGTACTACAGGAAAAAAGAAACCAATTACATATACACCTTCGTCGAGTAATTTGGCAGCCATTTCCTGAGCTATTTTAGCATCGTACAACATGATTGGCACAATAGGGTGTTCTCCTTCTTTGATATCAAAACCGGCTGCGGTCATTTTATTGCGAAAATAATGCGTATTATATTCCAGTTTATCTCTTAATTCTGTACTTGCAGATAATAATTCCAGTGCTTTAATGGATGCTCCGACAATGCTTGGCGCTACTGTATTGGAAAATAGGTAAGGACGAGAACGCTGACGTAGTATATCAACGATTTCCTTTCTTCCTGAGGTGAAACCTCCACTAGCTCCGCCCAATGCTTTTCCCAAGGTACCAGTGATAATATCTATACGCCCCATAACGTCTTTGTGCTCATGGGTACCTCTTCCTGTTTTGCCCATAAAACCACTAGCATGACATTCGTCGATCATTACAATAGCATCATATTTATCAGCCAGATCACATATTTTATCTAATTGGGCAATTGTACCATCCATTGAAAAAACGCCATCGGTAACTATGATACGAGAACGATACTGCTGAGCTTCTTTTAGTTTTTCTTCCAGATCGATCATGTCATTATGTACGTATCGCATCCGTGCTGCTTTGCACAAACGTACACCATCAATGATGGACGCATGATTCAGGGTATCGGAGATGATAACATCCTCTTTATTAAATAAAGGCTCGAATACACCACCATTGGCATCAAAAGCAGCTGCGTATAAAATGGTGTCTTCTGTACCTAGAAATTCTGAAATTTTTTGTTCAAGTTCTTTGTGAATATCTTGTGTACCACAGATAAAACGAACGGAAGACAGACCATAGCCACGTGAGTCGATAGTATCTTTAGCTGCCTGTAATAAATCAGGATGAGCAGATAATCCGAGGTAATTATTGGCACAAAAATTAATGACTTCTTTGCCCGAGTCAAGCCCTATATCCGCTGCCTGATGTGTTGTAATAACACGCTCTTCTTTGTACAAACCAGCTTCTTTTATAGCCGCTAGCTCTTGTTGAAGGCGTAATTGTAAATTCGTGTTCATAATAATTTTTTCTTAAGAAGCGAATTTCGGAAAAGCTGAAGTCCTTTCTTAAATGAGAGAGAAGGCTGATAGCCCAACAAACGTTGAGCTTTTTCAATATCGGCACAAGTCATCAAGAGATCACCTGCCTGCGCAGGTAAGTGATTGATAATGGCTTTAGTTTCAAATACTTCTTCTAGCGTTTGGATCAGCTCTTTCATACTGATCGTTTTGTTATTCCCCAGATTGATGACTTCAAACAAGCTTTTATCATAAGAAATAGCCTGCCGCAATCCCTGAATAATATCCTTCACAAAGGTATAATCACGCCCTGAGTCAAGAGAGCCAAAAACAGGTATAGGTTCTCCGTTTATCATCTTTCTGGCAAATTTATGAATGGCGAGGTCGGGGCGTTGGCGTGGACCGTAAACGGTGAAGAAACGAAGTGCTAAAAAACGAATGCCGTATAATTGGCTATATGAATGTCCTAATAGTTCTGAAGCTAACTTAGAGCAGGCATAAGGACTCACCGGACGAAGATTTTGGTCGTTCTCCGACCAGGGAAAATTGGTATTTAAACCATATACGCTACTCGAAGAGGTGAAGATAAATTGTGGAATATTGAGTTCTCTTGCCAGCTCCAGCATATTCTGGGTTCCTTGTGTATTGACAAAAGAATACACTCTGGGATTTGTTACAGAAGGACGGACTCCGGTTTTTGCAGCAAGGTGAACAATGGCATCATACGGGGCTTTAAGTTGATCACTCAATGCTACATAATCTGTAACATCTAATTGTAGAAATTTAAAATTGTCGCCATATTGCTGGCATCGATGGAGGTTTTGCTCTTTAATACTTACATCATAAAACGGATCAAGGTTATCCACTACCGTCACCTGCCAGCCTTCACTTAGCATTTGTTCGGTCAGATGACTTCCAATGAAACCTGCCCCTCCGGTGATGAGTATTTTATGATTCATATACCTTGAAAATGGTGGGCAAAGTTACGGTATAATTTAGGTATTTTAGAATAATATTGCAGACAGTTCGTATTGATATAATTTGAAGCCCGGGAGTAATTTCTAAAAGGGCTTAAACTTTTATTGTGCAGCATCAAGAGTTATCCTTTTTTTTCTACGACATCTCTATATTCTGGTTGTCTGCCCTTATTTATTTCTATAACTGCAAAAACAACAGCTGTAGCGCATAATACTTCACTATTATTGAGTCCATTATGGGCTGCACCATACATCTGTATGGTCACAACTACTAATAAACTTAGGGATAAAAAGCGGTATGGCGGATCAACTATCCAAAAATAACTTCTATAATAAGAAGAAAAAATAAAGATTAATAAAGCTGCAAAGGGGATAATGCCTCCTTCTCCCCAAACCATCAAATAGGTATTGTGTGCGCCTAATTTATGAACGGGTAGATTATTGAAAGAAGATGTTCCATACCCCAGAATAGGATTGGCTTTAATCATTCCTATTGCTTCGTTCCATATTAGAGAGCGGTCTGTCGTTGTATCCTCATCAAGTTGGCCTTGGGCAAGTTGTGCAATCTGAAGCAATCGCTCTGCCTGTTGAAAGGAAAGGGTACTTGCTGCGGCTTTTATTTGTGGTAGAGAATAAATTATACCTGCGGCAACAATAATAATAAAGGTTACAAAATTCCTTCTCGACGTTCTATTATTTTTCATAAAAAAGAAAATATTATAAAAAAGGAATAGCAGCAATAATAGGACTTGAGTAATGATGGCAGCCTTGGAAAAAGTAAGTACCCCTGCATATAATGTTAGTGGCAACATTCCGACAAAAAACAAATAGGGTATAATTCGCTTACTTTTCAGGATAAAAAACAGCACAAAAGCCATTGTAAAACTCACATGTACTCCTGCCAGATTGGGGTTTGCAAAAAGACCATTCGCTCTACCACCACCAGAAGCAAGTGGAGACAGTACTCCTGTAAATATATTAGTGAGTACGCTTAAGGGAGTTATTAGCGTCACCAAAACCAAGACAAGAGCAATAATAGCCAGGGAAGTCAGTAATTTATTTTTATCCGCAGCATACACTAAATATTTATAAATTGCATACAGCAAAATAATTCCGGGTGCATGTTTCCTGAATACCCGGTAATAATCTGTGTATTCACTATGCACATGTTCAAAAATAAACCATGTACAGCTCCCTATTACCAGCATTGATATAATACAAAAATTCAAGGCTTGGTGTGGAAAAGTAAGTTTTTTATAGCGAAATAGATAATAACAAATAACCAGGCAGAAAAAGAGAATAAAAGAAGAAAAAGCCGCAGCGATGTCAGTAAACAGGAAAAATATCCCATTGAAATTTCCGAATACAATCAGAATTATTCCAAAAAAACATAAATCTAATAATCTAGAGACTCTAATCACCAGCTTGAATTTTTATATTAAAGGATGTCAGGAATTATTATCCTTTCAGGCTTTGTCCATCGTTTTCTATAAAAAACATAATCCCCTTGAACAGAGTAACGACTCGTAAGAACTACGCGGTTTTGTTGTTCTGCTTTGGAATCCTCTATATGTTTAGTGTACCTGTCTACCACCCAATAATTCCCTTTAAATGTTCTGGCATTTCGATGCACTTTAAACGGAGGTTGTGGGCAATCCAATATAAGATTATTTGCAAATAAACCTGATATTGTATTTCCTGTTCCCAGATAAAACTTAGCTTTTTTGATGGTATTATGTTCAAAGCGTGCATCCATATAGCTAACTAAAGCATACCCTGAATTGTCACTTTTATCGTTAATATTGTAAAAAATATTATTTATTACAGTGATGTCGGTGACTTTTTCATTAGGAAATTGTTTGCTTGTACCCGGTCCGATGGAAATACCTCGTGAAACATCAAACATCACATTATTTTCAATTAGGATATTGGAAGCATTTCTATGTATTACAATACCTGAGCCATGGCTGCTTCCAGAACAACTGGTATCCGTTGTTCTAAATCCCCAAATCCGGTTGTTCGTGACCCTTACTTTATCACTTGCTAAGGAAGATTTAGTTCCTACTTTTATATCTACACCATCCTCTGCACATGCTTTTTCTTCTCCGTCTTTATATGTATATAACCTCTTAGTTATATACAGGTCATTATTATCAATAATGGTTCCTGGCACTTCGCCTGTAGTTGGTGCATTTCTGCCCTTCTTTTCCATATAGAGTAGTTGTACCCCATCTGTTACATCGTATATCTCATTATCAACAACTTTGTTTCCTCTTGATACTCTGCCTTGCGTTGCAGATATAGTAATTCCTATATTGTCTGATGTGAAACCTTCTATTTTATCTCGAATTACACAGTTTTGGATCGTATTGTTATGACTGTTGGATATTCTTATACCATTACCTGTAACCACTTGTTCTATCAGGCAATAATTCAACACATTATTATTTGCTTCTTCTTCAAAAGAGTTATATAAACCTCCCCATTTTCCTCGCCTTTCAGTCTGATTTCCTCGAAAAGTAATTCCGTGCATCACCCAATTACTGATTTCATGGAATCGAAAACGCTCTATAACAACTTCTTTTTTTAATGTTTTTAGTTGGACAGGATGTGGAGGGCTATAGGGGCTTGCTGTTTCAGGATTGTAATACATCAAGACTTTCATCTGTTGAAGCGTTCCTGAGCTGGGTGGTCGAAAATCCCCCCATTTACGATAATCGCCCGGCGTTACCAGGAAATAATTAATTTTCGGATTTTGGGCGATGCACTGTCGCCAGCTTTTATAAGGTGAAGAGAGCTTGATTATGAGCGCATCTTTACGTTTATGTAATGGCATGTTGGTTGGTGCATCCAGCATATTTAAGTCTACAGCATATTTACTTTTAGTAAATTGAGCTGCTGTTCTCTGAGATTGGACAGGTTTTCTGAACCCAACTTTATCAGCGTTCATCTTATCTGATGTCTTATTAGATGATGTCGTTTTGCAGGCAGTGACGACAATAAGGGCAACAGCAATGATTAAGCAGAAATATTTCATACCCAGTTAAATTTTATCAGATTTTGACCCATCCTCCGGTGGTTAAAGACTCCACAGCGGCTATGCTTGCTTCTGTAGTATTTATGACCTCTTCGAAGGGTATCGTAGCACCACCTCCACTTTTTACGCTTTCTACAAACCGCCTGAATTGTTCATAATGTCCTTTGTCCTGCGATTTTTTCATGCCACTCCCTTTAAAACCGTAGTATTTCGACTGTCTGAAATTGTCAATTATCATTGTCCGGTTTTGAGAATATACCTCAACCCTTTCTTTTGAATAGGCTTTATTTCCATTAGGGAAATAATTGATAACGCCTTGCGAACCATTTCGGTAACGCAAAAGTATGGAAACATTATCAGTATTTTCTTCAAAATTCGTTCCGAAGGCATTAGCGACTACACTATCTACCAAACTTCCTGTCAGGAAAGTCATCAGGTCGATCAGGTGGCAGGCTTCTCCAATGATTCTTCCTCCACCTGTTTCCATATCCTGTACCCAATGATCGGCAGGGATAAAACCAGCATTCATAGTGGCAATAACATTGATGGGCGTATTATCATTGCCTAATTGTTTTTTGGCGTCTTGTATAAAGGGAGAAAACCGGCGATTAAAACCTACTGTAAGCATGCTGTTTTGCTGCTGCCAGGCTGCCACGATCTCAGCCAATTCTGTTCTGTTTATTGCTAGTGGTTTCTCTACGAACACATGTTTTCCTGCCTGTAGTGCCTCTACAACCTGAGTGGCATGTTGGTTATGACGGGTGGTTATAAGTACTGCATCTACCTCATTGTCCGAAAGGATATCAGAGTAATTAGTTGTAGAATTGGCGATACCGTATTTTTTTGCTGTTGTTGTTCCGGAAAGACCTCTTGCACTGGCAATATACTTAATGTCAGCATTGAGTTTTTTAAGTGTGGGCAGAATCATTGCTTTTGTAAAATTTCCTGCGCCAATGACACCCAATACACCTTTTTTCCCTTCAAACTGTTTATCTGTTACGAGTACATTGGTGTTTTCCTGTCTTGCTGTAGCCGGATATTTTAATACATAAGCAATACCTTTTGCCTTGTCAATATTATTGTAAATATTCCCATAATCATCCAGTTCTATTTCTTCACTGATAAGTCCTTTAACATCTAGTCTTCCTTTTGCGACAGCATTTAAAACGGCTTCAAAATTCCGCTTTTCTGTCCAGCGTACATAAGGCATTGGATAATCATTGCCTTTGGTTTCATATTCTTCATCGTAACGCCCTGGTCCATAGGAACAAGAGACCTGAAAAGACAATTCTTTTTCATAAAAATCAGATCGCTGGATATTCAATCCAATTACGCCCACCAATACAATACGTCCACGTTTGCGGCTCATTTGGGCTGCCTGGGAGATTACTTCGTCACTTTTTGTAGAAGCCGTAATCAATACACCATCGGCGCCTGCTCCGCCAGTCAGGTTTTCGACAAGTGCTACCGGATTAGTCGTATCTGTAACCGCAATAGCATTGACACCCCAGCTTTTTGCCAGTGCTACTTTTTGAGGGTCAAAATCTAGTCCGATCACTTCACAACCATTTGCCATTAATAACTGTGCCGCCATCAAACCGATAAGTCCAAGTCCGGTCACTACGATTGTTTCTCCAAAAGTAGGATCAAGCAAACGTACACCCTGTAAAGCAATGGCTCCAATGACCGTAAAACTGGCTTCTTCATAACTGACTTCATCTGGTATTTTTGCTGCTAAGTTCTTAGGCACACAGACGACCTCTGCATGATGCCCGTTGGAAATAACCCGATCTCCCACTTTAAAGTCTGATACGCCTTTTCCAACAGCGACAACCTCTCCTGCATTACAATAACCCAATGGTAATGGGTCGTTGAGCTTACGCATCACTGCTTCGACTGTTGGTTTTAAGCCGTCTGATTTTACTTTTTGAAGTACCTGTTTGACTTTCTCAGGCTGTTGACGGGCTTTACTGATATAGCCAGCTTTCCCAAAATTAACTAACATGCGTTCTGTGCCCAATGACACCAAACTGCGATGTGTTCGTATCAGTATGTGCCCAGACCGAACCTGTGGCACAGGTACTTCTTCCAGTATAGTTTCCCCTGATTTTAAATCTTGTATAATTTGTTTCATTGAATATCGTTCATTGTGCTCACTTCCATTACTTCTTCATTCATTGCCTGTAAGCCGAAAATGTATTTAATGACTTCTTCCCTGACTTCAACCCCAAAATGAAATGGATCGTTATATAATTCTTTATCCCTTGTTAACATACTTTTTTTATGAAAATTATATGTTTTGCCTAGCGAGTATATATCCTCGATAAAATGGTTTAATTCTTTTTCCTTACCTGACAAAACAAGTTGATCCTGAAGGTCTCTATGAGTGGGTAAAATTACAAAAGAAAGTTCAATTCCTTTTTTATTACAATGTTCAGTTATCTTCTCCAACTCTTTGTAAAACTCCACAGGATAAGTATAATCTTTATAGAGTACATTAGCTGCTGTCTCTAACTGTTTTTTCCAAAATTTTTCTTTGTCCTTCGGTTTCCCTACCACTTCGTTTTTTCCGGTAAACGTATTTTTTAATATTAAAAAGCTGCTATTGATGACCGATTGGTTAATAAAATACAAGCCTTTATTATTCAAAATATTTCCTGCTTCTTTACAGCGATTTTTTCTTTTCAGTCCGTTATATGACTCCAAATTTATACCTATGTATACTTTTTTTAAATTTGTTTTCTTATCAGCGTACCAAAATGTCTGGATAGTTTCGGGTAATGTTCCACCGCCATAAGCAAAGTTGTAAGCAGAAACTCCAGTCAGCCTATCTATTAATTCATTTGATAATAATGCCATTCTGGAATCGCCTAATAAAATGATAGGATTGGGGTTTTTATCAAATTCCAAATATTTCCAGAGCGCATAATTAAGTCGGTAAGCTGTATTTTTCTTTTGTTCTTGAGAAAATACTTTGCTTTCAAACATATTGTAAGGGTCAATAAGAGCAATTGCCAGACAAAATAATATGACTGGCACTATAAACAATAAAATTTTTCTGATGAATATTTTCATTGTTAAAATTGAAAATAGATAAATTGTGCTCCTTTGTTAAAAGCTCCGAAGTACATGATCCAAAACAGAATAAGATAATACATACCCCACCGTAAGGGACGTTTCCATTTTGCGACGAGTTCATGAAAAGATTGATTGTACAATAGAATTTCAATGATCCCAAATAGGACAAGCGAAATACCCAGATTTATAAACTCTTTGGAAGAGGGGATAAAAGATCGCAATGCCAGCTCCAATGCCAGAGGATCTTTAAGTTGGGGCAAAAGCCCATTTGAGGTATTTTTAAAAATCAAAAACACATCACTTACATTATCGGCTCTGAAAAATACCCATGCCAGGCAAACTACAGCGAAAATAAATATTCCCTTGATAAAATTGGGCACAAAACTAAAGGGCTTACTCTTTCTGAAAACAGTTTCTAAGGATAGAATTAGGCCGTGAATCCCTCCCCAAATCACAAATGTCCAGTTGGCCCCATGCCATAGTCCAGAAACCAAAAAAGTGACCATCAGATTAAAGATTTTTCTTGCTTCACCAACTCGATTTCCTCCTAATGGAATATATACATAATCTCGGAACCAAGTGGAGAGCGAAATGTGCCAACGTTGCCAGAACTCTCTCAAAGAAGTTGCAAAATAGGGGGTACGGAAATTGGTCATGAGGTCGAAGCCCATCAACCTTGCCGTACCGATTGCAATATCTGAATAGCCTGAAAAGTCGCAATAGATCTGAAGGGCGAAGAAAAATGTTGCTATAATTAGTGAAATTCCCTGAAACTCTCCCGGAGAAGAATAAACAATATCTACATATTCTGCCAGACGGTCAGCAATGACAACCTTCTTGAAAAAGCCCCAAAGCATAATACGCAAGCCGCTAACTGCATATTCTTCATTAAATGTCCGTTTTTTTAGAAACTGAGGCAGCAGGTTAGAGGCACGTTCTATAGGCCCGGCGACCAATTGAGGAAAGAAAGCTACAAATGTAGAAAAGGCTATTAGGTCGCGAGTTGGTTCGAGCCTTTTTCTATAAATATCTATAGTATAACTTAGGGTTTGGAAAGTATAAAAACTTATGCCAACGGGTAAAATAATATTTAAGGTACTTTTATGTGCCTGAAAGCCAATTGTATTAAGCAATTCAACAAAAGAATCAACGAAAAAGCCATAATACTTAAAAAACCCAAGTAGCCCCAGATTTACGAATAAACTTATAAACAGGTATAACTTTCTTCTTCGTTTATTTTCAGTGTCAAAAATTGCCTGCCCTAATAAAAAATCAATAACGGAGCTCAGGATAATTAAGGCTAAAAAACGTGGATCCCAAGCACCATAAAACACATAACTGGCAATAAGCACCAGTACGTTCTGTCCTTTCAGATTGTCTTTAAGTGCAAACCAATAGAGCAGAAATACTGCTGGAAGAAAGCATAAAAATTCTACGGAATTAAATAACATAAATCTAATTTACAAATTGCCTGAACCAGCTTTCGATGCTTAATAATGTAAAGATACTATATGCCCCATCAATCATTCCTGTTTTATTATCATTAATTAAACGGTGAATGTTTTTTTCATTAAAAATTCCTCGCTTCTTAATGCTTTCTTTTGAAAGATAGTCATCAATCATCTCGTCGAGGTCATTGAGTATCCATTTACGTACAGGTGCTCCAAAGCCCGTTTTACGACGGAATAATATCTCTTTGGGCAAATATTTTTTCATAAGTTTTCTGAGGATATATTTGGTTTGAGTACCTTTCATTTTAAATTGAACAGGTATTGTCGCACTCCAGTCTACGAGTTCTGTGTCTAGAAAAGGAACTCTGACTTCTACACCGTTTGCCATACTCAGTTTGTCTGTATAATTCAGACATTCTTCTGGCATGAAATACTTCATTTCCCAATATAACAAGTGATTTAAAGCAGCCTTTTCATTAGGAATACTTTGAAGCGAATTTTTGAGATACTTTGATGGATCATGCCTTCTAATTTCTTCCTGAATGTCCTCGTTAAACAAGCTGATATTTTTTTGAAGTGACAACCATTGAAAATATCCTGCCAGACGATCAACAGGTTTTTTATCCAGATGTCGGGTTATTTTTTGCAGGCGTCTTCCTGTCGAACCATGGGCATCAAAATACTGACTTGCTGTTTTTATCCAGTTTCTGGCAGAAGCCGGAAACGGTCGGAAATATTTTTCAAATTTCAGTACCTGATGTCTTCGGTAGCCTGAGAAGACATCGTCGCCACCTGTTCCGCCGAGGAGCACAACATGTCCCTGATCTCTGGCTTTTTTGGTGATATTGTATACATTGAGTGGGGCAGGATTTCCTTGTGGTTCATCCAAATGCCAAACCATTTTATCAAAGTCTTTCAGTATACTGGCATCAGCTTTGACTATTTCCAAATCAACATTTAAATGCCTGGCTACTTTTTTGGCATAAGGCAGGTCGTTCTCAGTTGTATTTCCACGAATATCCTGAAGACCGGTATCAATGGTATAACATTGAATTTTTCTTGTCGGATTTAGCTTCCTATATAATGCGACCAGTGCGCTGGAATCGAGTCCGCCTGATAAAAAAAAACCAACTGGTACATCAGACAGTAACTGTCTTTCTACTGCCCTTGTAAGTCGTGTTTCCAGTTCATCAATATATGCCTGTTCGCTTTTATCAGTT
The DNA here is from genome assembly GCA_020627965.1 of Saprospiraceae bacterium. GTDB lineage: Bacteria > Bacteroidota > Bacteroidia > Chitinophagales > Saprospiraceae > JAHDEO01. The sequence goes on from JAHDFX010000015.1 coordinate 27,301, forward strand.
GTTTTCCCGACAAAGGGAATATCGTAATATTGTTCTAATTTGAATTGTTGTGGATGCGCTGTGTTCAAGGTTAGTGAATGTCCAGCAGGTAATTTTTCAATGTATTTAAAGGGTGGCTTGGGCGACCATAGAAAGTGCAGATAATTGACCAGCGCTTTATGGTCAATTGTTTTGTCAAAGCCTGGAATGTCCAAAAAGGATTTTATTTCCGATCCAAAGAAAAATTGTTCGTCTTTTAGGTAAAAATAAAGTGGCTTTACGCCAAAATGGTCACGAGCAATGAATAGTTTTCTGGTTGATTTCTGATAAATGGCAAAGGCAAAAATCCCATTTAGTTGTTTGAGTATTTCTTTTCCGTATTCAATATAGCCATATAATAAGGTTTCTGTATCGGAAGTAGAACGAAAGCGGTATTTATGGACAATTTTTTTTCTTATATCCTGATGATTATAAATTTCGCCATTAAAAATAATCACATAATCTCCGTCAGCCGATTCCATAGGCTGGTGTCCGTTTTGGGATAAATCCTGAATGGAAAGTCGCTGATGCCCCAGTGCAATTCTTTCATCGCTGAATATTCCGGTCGCATCTGGCCCCCGGTGCGCTATTTTTTGCTTAGCCTTTGTAATTAATTCACTTGCATTTGGGCAGCAAATACCTATAATACCACACATGGATTAGGCTGTTAGGTCTTTAAATACCTGCTCAAAAGTGGTGACTGCCCGTTCTACGGAATTATTTTTCAGGACTGTTGCTTTAGCCTTTGCTCCGACTTCGATTCTTTTTTGTTTGTCCTGAATTAAAATATGCAGTTTGTTTTTGAGCATCGCTGCATCTCCTGGTGATATTAGATAACCATTTTCTCCTTCCTGGATTACATCAGGAATGGCGCCTACATTGGTGGCTATTGGTGGCAGATTGCAAGACATTGCTTCCAGAAGTGAGTTGGGGTAACCTTCTCTGTAAGATGGCAAAACATATATATCACCACTATGAAGCAAATCTATTTTAGCTGCTCCCATCACCCAGTTTTTGAGGTCAACGATCTCTGAAAGTCCGTTGTTTTCAACGATAGCGGCAACTTCATCAAAGGCATCTCCGTTTCCGGCAACATCCACAACAAAACCATTTATTCTTTCATTTTTTAACTGTTTAATGGCCTCCAAAAGATCAAAAATGCCTTTATTTTTATTAATCCACCCGAGGTAGATTATCCTAACGGGAGCGTTTTCTTTTCTTTTTGCAGATGTATCTTTTAAGTAGGGGCTGATGTCGAGCCAGTTGTGAACGACGACAAATTTATCCATATTTTCTTCGCCTGCCAGCTTAGAATAATAGGTTTTCCAGGAAGGTCCCTGGCAAATTACCCGATCTGTTTTTTTAATTACTTTGGAGACAAAGTTCCTCATTTTTACTGAGGCATCCACATCATTTTTTATCAAACCTGAGCGAGGAGCAAGGATTGTTTTTTTACCAAAAAATTTAGCCATCAATAACATGGTACCTTTTTCGCGAAAGGAAAACCCATGGGAGGTAAACAGGAGTACGATGTCAATTTTCTTCGTTAGTAAAGCCCATTGAAACTTTGCTAATCGCAACAAAGATTTACGCAATCTATGTGTAAAGCTTCGTTTTTTATTTGTTGATGCTGTAGTGTCTATCAGATACCAATCTACAGCATCTGAAATTCGGCTATTGAGCAAGGTCTTACAGGCAAACATCTGTCCGCCAACATGCCCGCTTTTACTTTTATTGATAAATGAGCCTACAAATAATACTTTTGCTTTTCTTTTCATGCGCTCAAAATCTCCATCCAGGTATAAAATACTGTTTTTTTATCGTATTCTTTCATTCTTTTTTGTGCTTTTACTCCCATTTTCTGCATGCTTGCTTTGTTTTTTGAATATTGTATCAAAGCATCCACCCAGAGTTGTTCCTCTTCTAACATAGGGGCATCAGCTGGTATTTTTTCTCCTTTAAAAGCTGGAAATAATGCCCCGTATTCGGTATATACAGGATAAGTATCAATGTCGGTCATATCAGGATCGATCAATTCTTTTGGTCCTATTGGACAATCTGTGCTCATAACTATACTGCCACAAATCATTGCCTCTGCCAAAGCATTTGGAAAACCCTCATAAATGCTGGTGAAAAGAAATAAGTCAGCAGCTTTGAGGTATTTAAATGGATTAGAGCTGAATCCGTGTAAAACGACCTGATACTTTTCAAAATCGGGTGTTTTCTCTTCACTTTCACAAAGGTCTTGTACTGATATATCCAGCGTTGTGGCATATTTTATCAAATATTCTTTTAATTCTCCTGCCCCAATAATAATTAATCTGGCTTGAGGTATTTTTGCTAATGTATGTTTGAATATTCGTAGTAAATGCCATTGCCCCTTAGGGTCACTTAACCTCCCCAATTGAATCAGTTTTAAATATTGCTGAGTATTCTCCCATTCTGATATTGAGTGTTCTGCCTGTTGCTGGATTTGTTCCAGGTCGTAAAAATTGGGGATGACATGAATTTTTTCTTTCTGCACACCGAAATTTTCTGACAAATCCTCTAAGCCTCTTTTATTCTGTACAATCACCTGATCGGCTTTTGGGTAAAGCTTTTTCATTTTCTTTTTCTGAGCACTGGCACGTTTACTGGTCGATAAATGTGTTCTGATGGATATAATGACTTTGTCGTTCCGTTTGCTCAGGATATTAGCCATATCGGCATTAAAGAGATAACTTACAGTGGCATCAATACGATATTTTTTTTTGAATTTTCGAAGAAAGATGATTCGTTGTATCGTATTGATAACTTTACGAATCCGGGAATTGGTCTGTTTTTGATTGAGGCTATGCAGTTCACCTTTATGCGGATAAGGTTTGTTAAATAATTTTGCATCAAAAAAAGTAACAATGTAGAGATTGAACTCTTCATGCAACAAAGCTGATAATTTAGCCGCTGACCGTTCTGCCCCGCCTCTGCTCAAGTGTGGGATAATGATAAGCAGGTTTTTCTTTTGCTTTACATCCACTGTTCTCTCCACATTTCAAACATTAATAAAAACCAAAGCCACTCAAAGGAAGCTGTATTGTCAGTCTCTAGAAAAAGGGCTTTTTGCCGGGCAACGATTTTGGGATTAAAAATACCAGCCTGCCTTATTCTGTCATCATTCAAATAAGTCTCTAATATGTCCCTTAAATCCGTTTTTAGCCATTGTACTACGGGTACGCCAAAGCCCATTTTTGGACGTTCCATGATTTCTCTGGGGATATAACGATGTGTTATTTCTTTTAAAATATATTTTAAGTTTCCAGCTTGATATTTCTGGTTAAAAGGAATACGTGCTACCCATTCTGCAATGCGCTGATCGAGAAATGGCTCTCTTCCTTCCAAAGCGACAGACATAGTGGCTCTGTCTACTTTTACGAGGATGTCGTCCATCATGTAATTTCTGTATTCCCAGGCCAATAAGGTATTCATCGGATCAGTGGCGGCTAAATATCCATTCTGATTGATGGCTTTTCCTTTTCCATAAAGCAGTTTTTTCAGATCATGAGAAGTAAGACGTTGTACCTGATTCTGAATAATAGAAACAGGAGAATTATCTGTTAAGATATTGGCCCCTTTGGTTAGTTTATGCCCAAAGGTATGGTTGTATCCTGTCCAGCCGACCCGACGGGCAGTTTTTATTCCTTTGCCTGCCAAGTTGAGCAATGTCTGGGGTTTGCCATTTAATTTTTGGTATAAATTCGCAACGGCGTGGTAACGTCGGTAACCAGCAAATAACTCATCTCCACCATCGGCAGATAGGGCTACAGTAACATTTTTTCGGGCTATTTGGCTGACTAATGTAGTTGGGATAGCCGAACTATCTCCAAAAGGTTCGTCAAAAATTTGTGGTAAAGTAGGGATTATATCTTTGGCTTCCTGCTCCGTACAAATATACTCTGTATGCTCTGTTTCGAGATGTGCTGCAACAGCTTTGGCATGTGTAGCTTCATTATATTTCGGGTTATCAAAGCCAATAGTGAATGTTTTGATTTTCTGGGTAGAATTGGCTTGTAGTATTGCCGTGACCAGGCTTGAATCGTATCCGCCGCTTAAGAAAACCCCTACAGGAACATCTGCTACCATTCTGTATTGGAAAGCAGAGATGAGTAATTTTTCGGTTTCATTGAGCAACTCTTGTTCATCCATTTGGAGCATGGGTTGCTGATAGACTTCGTATACATTCCAGTATTTTTCCTTGCGGGTAGTCTGATTGTTTAAGTCAATTTCTAAATAACTACCGGGTTCTAGTTTTTGGCAATTTTTAAAGATAGTATAAGGCGTAGGGATATAACCATACTGTAGGTAATAGCCTAAAGCATCAGGGTTTAATTCTTTTTCAAATTGTCTTTGCGTATGAAAGGCTTTTAGCTCGGAGGCAAAAAGCAGTAATCCGTTTTTTTGGTATATATAAAGTGGCTTAACTCCGGCACGATCCCTAACCAGATAAGCTTTTTGGGTATTTTCGTTTACCAGTACAAAAGCAAACATACCTATAAACTCTTTTACACAATTAATTCCCCATTGGTCAAAAGCTTTTAGAATGACTTCTGTATCTGAATTGCTGTGGAAGCTATGCCCTGCTGCCTTTAATTTATCTCTTATTTCTGTGTAATTATAAATTTCTCCATTGAATGTGATGTGTAATTTTCCTTCCGTTTTGGGCTGCGCACCACCTTCAGAGAGGTCGATAATAGATAAGCGGCGATGCCCTAAACCTACTGCGGCATTATTAAATTCGTGCCACCAATATCCACTACCATCTGGGCCACGATGCTCAAGTCGATCAGTCATTGTGCGCAGGTCTCTATCACGCAACTGTTTTTTAAAGTCAATATAACCGGCTATTCCACACATGTGTTTTTTTAAAAAAATTAAACATTCCTAAATACGGTTTCTCTTAATTGTTTGCTGACTTCATCAATATCAAACATTTTAGATACCTTAATGGCATTTTTAATCAGTCGAGCTCTTAGTTTTTCATCTGTTAATAAACGGCTAATTGCTGCATGTATTTCATCTTCATCTTTATCATTTACAATTTCGGCACAGTCATTTTTTCTGAGAAAATCTGTTAGAAAAACGTTCTTTGGGCTATGTGCCAATATAGGACGATTGGAATATAATAAAGGTATCGTTCGGGTGGGGAATATAGTTTTGTATTCTACCTCTGTTCGTTCTCCGTCAAATCCATGTGGTAATAACATAATATCATATTTTGGGAAGCGCCCCAAAAACATTTCAAAATCTACAAAGCCTTCATAATGAACATTTGCTCCTTTTATACCATAATGTTCAAAGACAGATCTTGGTGTACCCGTAGACAAATGTACGTGATAATCAGGTTTTTTTATGATCGTTTTTAAAAGCCGAACAGTAGCCTCTCTGCAAGACTCGTTCAGTCCGCCTGAAAAAAGAAAATGCTTACTTACTGAGTTGGAGTTAAACGGTTCATACACAACATTAGGGATTTTGAATCCGTGAACAAGTGTTTTGAATGAAATATCAGGATATTTTTCTGTATAAAATTTTAACATCCCATCACTCATAACAAAGTTGGTTTTGGCATGATGAAAGAAACCAGGCTGTAGTCGTTTTGCTAGCCATTTCAGCGGGCCTTTCCTATTGTCCAAATAGGTGTTGTGAAACCATGTATAGAATGGGATATTTAGTCTTTTACTGACACTATATGCAGCATACATGTAGAATTCGTCTGGAAAAATAGCCAGTATTTTAGTGCATTTCTCTTTTTCAACGATCTCCGTTATTCGCTGGGTTAATTTTCTAAATTTAATCCAGCGGAGATATTTTTGACCTCTGCCTTTTAGGCTAACATTAGGGTTTATATAATAAATTTGAACACCATTTCTTTGGCTGGTGTCTTTTTTGTGGTCTTTAGCTTCGCCGAGCATCACCATTTCTGACTTACTAAAGCTATCAGCTATGTTATCTACTATTACGGATGAGCCTGTAGTAGCAGGGTAGACTGTCCAACTCACCACCAATATTTTTCCTCTTTCCAAATTAGCTTCGCTTAAATTTTAACCAGAAAATATCTATCAGCAATTTGAAGGCATCTTTAAGGAAAAAGAAGCTATAGGCTATAATGATAATGTTGCTTATTATAACAGTAGCTATACATTGTAAAGGATTTTCAAGCAAAAAAATAAATATGCCAAAATAGACCAGCAACAATAGGATCATAATGCTAAAGCGCAATATAAAAACACCGTAAGCTGATTTATCTTTTGTATGAAAATACCAGCCCCACAAAAAAACTGTACCAGCCGCTGCACCTACTATTTGGTTGACAGCCAGCATATAACTCGTTTCCTGTTGCACATACAATAGTGTAAAAAATACAGACACACAGGCAATAAGATGAATAGCGTGAGCCAGTATATTTACCTTAAATTCTTTAGCGAGCTTAAAAACAAGTCCAGGATAATACCTGCCTCTCTGAATAGCAACTCCCATAAGCAAAAAAGGGAGTATCCAGACGACTTCTTTGTAGGCAGGAAATAAATATGGAAACAGCAAGCCACCGAGTAGAAAAACCGAAGATGTCATAGAAAACAAGATAACATCAAGTAAAGCAAAATTATAGATTATCTTGTATTTATCGTTTTGCTCGCTGGTGGTAAGTTCCATGGTTACTTTTCGCTGATACACCTTAGAAATAGAAGTAATAAAATTATCTTGTATAGCGGTGAGTGTTATCGCAACTGCATATTGCCCGGCAAAGGTTTTGTTGACCATTGTGAGAAATGCAAAAAAAGTAATTTCATGAGCTTTGACAAAGGAAGATAAAAAACCGCCGACCGTAAGATACCATCCTTCCTGAAGGCTTTGTTTTAAGAATCCGAAGGATATAGGAGTTTTTTCGGGGAAGTAGGTATCTCGTCCTATAATTAACACAATTACCATAGGAAGAACACAACCAATGAGATAACCATTGAATCCAAACAATAACAGACCTCCTAAAGCCACAAAAAAGCCAACGACAAGATTAAGTATGTCTACAATAGCTATTTTGTTGAAATTCCCTACAGCCTGATAATAATTGATCATGTATGACATAGATACTGTTCCTATTCCCCAAAGAATGAGTGTAGGGACATGCCAGGGATTCAAATAAAATATCGCAATGACTGCTCCTATCGCTCCCCCTATACATGTGGCAAATAAATTGAATAACCAGGCTTGGTACTTATATTTCTTGCCTAATGATGTATCTTTCTTTGCCTGAGCAGCAGGAAAATAAAACCCCAAGAGATTAAATGTGCCAAGATTACCCCTGACAGCATAACCTAGCCACGTAGAGATCAATTTGAGTATAAAAATATAATCGGGCGATAATAATGGAAGAACAACTATACTTCTTAAAAAACGTATTGGTACACTCAGCATTTGCCTGACCAGCATTAGCCGGGCATCTCTGTTATCCTTTTTAGTTATGATTGATGTGTTTGCTGGCATGTGTATGCTTCCTCCTCTGTCAGACCAATTCTAATTTGGTCATGGCCGTTTCATTGTGTTTCAGGAAGTGTTTCATATCTTCTTCTGTAAAATAATCAACCCATTGCTGAGTCGTTCCTTTTCTGAAAAAGGTTTTGGTTTTTCCACCAACATCTCCTCCATATTTTTTTTCATTAGTTTTCAAATTATTGAAATCGCATCGCTCGTTTACTACATCCAATAATTCTTCTGTATAAGGAATCTCACAGAAAATCGCTATGTCTTTGATTGTTTTGATGGGTGCTTCCAGCAAATTTTCATAACGAATAAACAAGACGTTATCAGATTTATTTTCGCCATAAGCCAGTGCGTTCATTATATGATCGTTCCAACTTCCAAAAACTAGGTGTTCCTCACTTCTGAGATATTCTTGAAATGTTCCTTTAAAATGACGTTGAGCATGATAATGGTAGTAAGAAACCATAACATCTCTTCCATCTCTCATAACATATATCATCCGGGGATAATTTTGATATGACTGATAATGTGATTTAATAAATCTTTTCTGGTTTTTTATGCTATTAATATAATCTGCAGACTTGTGAATATTAGGAACATGTTTTTCTATATTCCTGAATGAGATCGTTGTTTGGGTCTGAACCAATAAATTAGCCAGGATAAATCTTACCCATGTATTGCCTGACTTGGGGTAAGATACAATAAACGTATCGTTTTCTTTGATTGGACTTATGTAGTGCCTGACATTCTCCTTATCAAGAATTCCTGCTTTTAATAATCTCTTTTTTACCTTTTTTAACATACTTTATAGTATTTCGACAGACCTTTTATTATCAGGAATGGCTTGATGTGTTTTTAAAATATTGTCTATCTTTTCCACAGCAACAGGCATACTAATTTCATTGTCGAAGGTAATTTTAGCCTGCTCACCAAGCTTTTGTCTGAGTGCAGGTTCATTAATTAAGCGGATAAGCTTGTCGGCTAATTTATCAGGATCACTATCTGACATGGCATTTATTTCATCTCTGATTTCAGGCATTCCTTCAGCATTTGCAGCATGAGCAGCCACACACAACCCGTAGCTAAATGCTTCCGCTATTCTTGTGCGAAATCCTAAAGTAACAGGTATATTTACTAAGACAATATCTGCTTTTGCATATTCATCTTCTATATTTTCGGCAAAACCGACAAAATTAACCATTGATTCAGCGACTAGTCTTTCTTTAAATGCAGGCTGCATCTGTCCATGACCAACAACTCGAAAGACAATTTTTGAAAGAATTTGCTGCTGTTTTAGTTTTAGACGAGGTAATAATTCGTCTAGAAAAAACAAAAAGCCATGCCTGCTCGCCGTTCCTTTTAAAGAACCAGAAATAAGTATGGTTACTTCATTGTTATCTTCCTTACTGATCGGGGATCTACGCATTAAAGGATGTGGGATGTAATGTACATTCTTGAACCCTCTACCAGTAAATTCTACTGAATGATGGTAAGCATGTTGGATAATTACATTCATTTGAGATAATGCAGCATAAGCATAGTGTGCTTTTTTTCTTCCTCGCCATAGATCCATTTTATGTCTTATCAAACGATAAATTCCTTCAGGCTTTAAATCTCGTCTCAAATTCTGATATTTTTCGAGCGGATCTATAGTTGACGATATTTTAAAAAAACCATCAATATTAGCTATGACAGCAGTAGCTTCCCAACTGTAAGCATATAAGATTGTATTTTTTCGATCTTGTTTTTGTAAAAAGATCAGTAATTCCTGCTTTGCCGAAATACTATGATGAAAATAGTCATCAGCTTGTGGACTAATTACCTGACGCAAAGTATTCACTCTGGATTTGGAGTTAATGACGCTTCCAATAGCGTCAAAATATCTGACTGTTATTCCTTTTTGCCGTAAATAATTTATGTGTAATTCCTGTTCTTCAGGATCAGTATAACGTAACGAAACGGGAATGACAATGACAGCAAACCCTAATTCAATAAAGCAGGATAACATTGCTTCGGTAAGGACGGAACTACCGCTTCCTGATTTGTAAGGCAATTTTCCAGTAGAAAAAAAGATCAACTGTTTCTGTAGATTTCCCACACTAATTCTATTTATTAAAAATTGATCGATTTTTTTTGAAGCCCAGTTTAAGGCTGCGACTAATCAACAAGTCCATGATACGGCTAGTTCCTTTGCTAATACGGGTTTTGAAAGGAATCTTCCACTCTACAAGCTCCTGAGAATCCATAACGATTGATTTTCGGCGCATCATGTATTTCATTATAACTTTTAGTTCGAGCCATGTTTCTACAAACGGGGAAAGCACTTTGTAAGAATCAAAACTATTATCCAGTTCATAATCCATTCCTTCAAGAACATCTCCTGCTATCCGCTCCAGTTTGTAGATTTGTTTTTTTGAGAGGCTATTCTTCCATTTTTCTATATTCTTGGTATCAATATGTTTTTTTACGTAGGAGTTTTGATTGTTTGTTGCCTGAATATCCGCAATTTCTAGCATAGATGGTTCAAAAGGAATACTTAAGAAGTCACATATATTTTCAAAGCTGTCCTTTGGGTTTCTCAGAATATCTTCGTAGCGAATTTCCATAAACTTATCCTTATCCAGCATTTCAGCTAAGATCTTTGTTCTTACGATCTCACGCTTCCACTCATTGATTCCCAAGTAAATGTCTGAATATGCACGATCTCTGATGCTTTTTGCAACGGCTCTACCGTCTCTGACCAAATGTATAAAACGGGCATTAGGGAATATCATTGCAAGTTGAGGAAGATCATCCGCAATACTTAGGCATTTGTCGCCATATATTTTTTTATTCTGTTCTTCTGTAACAGACCGGCAAAAGTGATGAATATTTTCTTTAATGTTGCCTGTTTGCAACAACAAATGCTCATAACGTTTTAGTATTCTATGTTTCTTTATGTGTTGTCTGAATCGTTCTTGCGGAGCTTCTATGATCGCATTCTCCCGAACAGTATAATCTAATTTTAAATCATTGTACAAACTTCCCACCAAAGGTACCAAAGGCTTTTTATTGACATAAATTTGAGAGTGGTTGTTAAGTACTACCGATAGGAGAGTACTACCAGATCGTTGTACTCCTACAATAAAAAAAGCGGGTATGGATTGTTGACTCATTACGAACAGTTATGATTCTATTTTACTCCATATAATAAAAGGCATAATTCAGTACCTTTTTTCGTTTGTAAAAGCGGATAATTTTCTTTCTGTTTGGTTTTTTCGTGGTGTGCGATATATGCATTAAGTGATTTTTGATACATAGGGGAAGTCTCAGAAGTCACCGACCAATAAGGGTTATAAGGAATACATTTTAGTTTATCAAAGCCTATTTCTTTACAAATTTTCAGATAAAAATGCTCATCATTTTGTGTTCTGATCATTGTATTGTTTTCGTTCCTTTTCTTATTAATCCCCAGTAGTGTTTTAATATAATACTTAGGAATCGAAACAGGGTTGTATTTTAGTCTAGCCCTAATAGAATGTAAGAACGGCTGTGCGGGTACTATGGGCATAAAAACCATTCCGCCAGGCTTTAGCAATCTAAAGGTCTCTTGAAGTGTTGGTTTAGGGTTTTCAAAATGCTCAAGGAGTCCAATATTGTAAATGCAATCATATGCTTCGTCAGCTAATCCCGTTTTTTCACAGTTTGCAATAAGCATTTTGGGAGGAGTTACTCCTTCACGTTTACAATTTTCAGTAGCAAGCTTAAATCCGGAATCAGATAAATCAACCATTGTAATGTCTTCAATTCCTTCGTCAGAAAGGTACATAGATGTTGTCCCTTTGCCTGCTCCCAGCTCAAGAAATTTGGTATAATTTTTCCCTTTTATTAATTCAAGCAAATCTTCAAAATAACATCTCTGCCAAAATTCATAAATGGTCTTAGGTGTGTGTCTCGTAAACTGACAGAAAATTTGACGTTTTTGCCCTCCTTCTATATTTTTATCCCATATATTATCCCATTCCTGATAACTACCTTCTATTTTTTCCATAACCAACGATTCTTTACCGACTATTTTCATTTCAAAAAAAAGGATTAAATCTTGCGCTTACTGCGAGTGTTAGGCGTTCATTGCCCCCTTCTCCTTCTTCGCGACAATGGTATCCCATCGTGTTGGCAATAACCAATGTGTTTTTTTTACACATATATACACTCCGTTCCATGTCATCTTTTTTTAATTCTTCTTCACTTATTCTTCTGGAGCCTCCCCGATCACTTTTTGCTCTTTCTATTTTCCCGTTTGTATAGTCATAGGCTATTTGGTAATGGTTAGTCTTTTCGACTTTATGAGAGCCTTTAACGAATACAAAAGGTGCATTTTTCATCTCTACATCATTCATGTAAAGCCAGGCCTTATGTGTATTAAAAAATGTATCGGAATGTAATTCAGTTTCAGGATCAAGTAGTGTTTTGTCGTACCCTTGCTGAAGATGTTGTATCAACACCGTAATATTGCCTTTTGAAAAGCTAATTTTTCTTTTTTCTGCGGCTTCAAATAAGTTCTTTAATTTTTTATTACTTAAAAAACTAAATACGCCAGGATATGTTTTTGAATCAAGCTTGAACAAGGATTTCATAGAGATGGTATTCGATCCGTCTTGACGAACATCATCCATTTTTTCATTTTTCATGATTCTCTGGCACTCTTCCTCCAATGCAGAAAATTCGTTTTCAGGTAGGAAATTCTCGATTACAAGGATACCATCATTCTGTAAGGTGTTTATTTCTTCGCTGTAGGCATCTGCATGCGGTGTAGATTTCATACCATATCTTTTTTGGGCAAGATATATTCTGAATGGCTGCACGCCCATTTTATTAAGTACTTTACTTTTTACCAGTTTATCTTTAGATAAAATACGAAATAAAGGAAGGTGAATAACTTTTTTAGCTATCGCTTTCATCATGAGAATAAAGTCAATGTATTTGTTATGTGCTGTATTGTCTCTTAGACGAGTAGTAGGAGTATTTGTAACGACTCATAAAGATAGTTGAGATTTTTTTAAATCGTAGAATTTCTATCATTTAATTAATAGACTCCACCCTAAAACATTTAATTTATCACAATATATCCGCCATCACCCTTTCTACCTTATTAAAATAAAATATACCAGAGACTAGTAAAAGTGTGATCAATATAAAAGAAATATAAGCATACTGACTTGGTGGATCGCCACCAACCAGGCTCCAGCGCATACCTTCTACTACTCCTGCCATTGGGTTCAGATGGAAAAGCAATTGATATTTTTCAGGAACAGCACTTGCTGGATAAGCAATAGGCGTGATAAACATCCCCAACCTGAGTAACATTGGTGTAATATGTTTAAAGTCTCTGTATCTAATCGTCAGAGCACTCATCCATATTCCGCCTGCCAAGCCTGAAATCAAAGCCATCACAACAAAAAATGGACTATAAATGATATTTGCACTAGGCGGGAAACGCAAAATTACCATAATAACACCAAGACAAAGCAGTACAACCAAAAAGTTAATCAGTGCAGTAATTGCTTTTGAAATAGGAATGACCAGCCGGGGGAAATAGATTTTTTTAATCATACCCTGAGAACTAATAAGCGAAGTACCAGCAGTACCCAGTACCGTCTGAAAATAAGTCCAGCCACACATACCTGCAATCGTGTAAATAACATGAGGGATAGGCCCGGTATCTACTTTAGCGACTTGCCCGAACACAAAATTCAGGATAATCAGTGTAAAAATAGGATTGATAAATACCCATAAAAACCCAATAATTGTTTGAGCATATTTAACCCTTAAATCTCTATAGGTGAGCGTCCAGAGTAATTCTCTATATTGGAAAAGTTCCTTAAAATCGATATTAAAAGGCGACTTCTGCTTTTCTATGATCGTTTTCTTCATTACAAAGTATTCAAATAATCTATGTACTGCGACTCAAAATCTTTACGGCGGATAAACGCTCGCTTGTGCCTGCCAGCTATAACTTTCTTGTATCCTGGTCGGCATAAATAATTAATACCAATTTTTGCACGAAGCTTTAATGAAGCTTTTTCTCTAAATACTTTTTGAATAGCTTTATTTTTAGTGCTAGTTTCTCCAGCCAACCATTCAAAATCTGCTACACGTTTCCAAAAATTGACCTTGTTTCCTTGTATAACTTTTCTTTCTTCCCATTCAGGCCAGTGAGACAATTGGTCGGGAGCGTATTTTTCACGAATCATCCTGTTCTGTGTATAAGCATGCTTGCTAGTTGACATAGAAGCAGGGTTGAGTCGGTAAGCTAGTAAAGGTTCGTCTATTTCATAACATTCTCCAACGTCTAGCAAACGGAACCAAAGGGTATTATCTCCAAGACTAAAATCCTTATCGTATCCGCCAGCTTCTAAGGCCGCTTCACGATTGAACATAACCGTCGGATCAGCAAAAAATTTCCTGACAGGGCGGTCTAGGGTGTTGTATTGTTCTTTTCCCAACTTTCGTGTCCCTGAGTTGGGTTTCCTTTCTATTAAATGCCCAAAAGGAGTCATGAAAACATAATGCGTTCCCAACATAACTGCCCCTTCAGTATTTTCCAGAAACTCAACTTGTCTTTCCAGGCGATTGCGAAAGCAAAGATCATCAGCATCCATACGGGCAAGGTACTTGGAGCTTGTATTAGCTAAGCCATATTCTAATGCTCCCTGAAAGCCTACTTTTCCCAGGCTAAATACTTTTAATCGAGCATCATGTTCAAATTGAGCAGCTATTTCCAGCGTATTATCTGTACTCCCATTTTCCAGTAGCCAGACTTCAAAATTATCATACGTCTGATCGAGGCAGGAACGCAGGGTGTCTGCCAGTGTAGCGGCTGCATTATAAGCGGGTAATATTATAGTGACAGATGGATTCATATTTCTTAGCGTATCCATTTTTGGCGTAAAGCGCCTACATCTTTTAGATAAAAATGCTGTGCAAATTTATTGTTTAGCATTTTTTCTATATAATTTTCCGGGAAATTGAGCTGCTGCATTTTTGTGTAGTCTTCGGCGTATTTTTTCTTTGCTGTTACATTTCTGTTGCCTAGTATTTTGAAGGACGAATTACCGATAAAATTACCGATAATTTTATTTTTTATGGGTGTTTTTAGGTCATGCCGCATGACTAATAAATCTATGCCATCTTTCTTGAAATAGGTATAGCCTTCATCCGGAAATGGGCTTTGATAAACATCAATTCCAAAGTGTTTGTAAATATGATTATCAAAAAATGTAATAGGGAAATTATTGCCAGGGTGTTGAAGAAATAACTCCATTAATTCCTCTTCCGAATGTTGGCTCTCTTCGTATTTAGTACCAACAATTCGTTCAAAATTTTCAAAAAAGGCAGATAAGTTTCGCCCTATAGGTTCTCTAATAGGGCTAAGGATTTTCATCGGCATCTTGTGTTTCTGAAATTCTTCATTGAGGATATCTGTACGCCAGTCAAAGCCATTTTCAATATTATGAGTCGCCATCACTACTCCATCATATTGTTTGCTAATGGAGCCATTGAGTGTAGATGAACCCACTTTACCAAATTGGTAAATGAGCACAGGAGGGGTTTTGTGCAGATCGCTTCTGAGCGTTTTTATCTGACGTCCTTTCTCCCATTTTTTTACTTGTGTACCTAGTCCGGGTACTTTTTTCAAGACTTTTTTCAGCATGATATGTAATTATACAATCGTTTCAATTAAGCGAATTTCAGGGCGAGACAGGCTGGCGAATTTTTCTACCATACCTGCTTTCATGTTTTCATGATATTTTAAATAAATATCTTCTGTAAAATCTTTTTTACGATAATATTTAGGGTTTTCACATTTCCATTGCTTTACCCGATTAAGTGTTTTGCCTGCTTTTACCGCAGCTACGATTTCTTTTAGTTTTTCGGTGCCTGAACGAATCACTTTACAACCTACTGTATGTACACTATCACCAGCTTTTATATCCGGGATAACATGGGCTAGAATATCACCAGTATCTACACCAGCATCAATGTGTAAAAGTGTAGCGCCAACGTATTCTAGTTCATCATTAACAAAAGGCCAGAAGTTGGTTCCGCTTCCTCTGTAATACGGAGAAATGCCCAGATGCATATTGACAAAACGACCTTTTGGTGGCAATGAAAGCAAAGGTTCCCGAATAATGGAAGAACCATATACTAGCACCAGATCAGGATTGTATTTTTTTAAATTCTGATAAATATTTTCTGAATTGGCTTCTCTGTGCACTACTGGCAGCGTAGGATACAAAAAACTATCATTGCCTTCAAAAAAACTGGCTTCTGTAGCCCGACGTTCGAGGAAATGTTTAGCCTGAAAATCGTCGGGAGATTCGGGTTTATAAGCGATAGACTTACATTCACTGACAATGAGCATTTCGTCAGCTACTTTACCCAACTCATTGGCTACATAACGATGGCGTATGTCATTTCCGGTAAGGAGGAGCAGTTTCATAAACTGATTAGTTTTATTAGCACCGACATTAGACTTTATTCTGAATCTTTTTTATTCAGAACTAGTTTTTGATCATAACCTGCGATAGTATTCTGTTTGATCTGTTTGAACATACTGAGAATATCATCTGCACTATCCCGACTAGTAGGCATATAGCGTCCGAGTTCGAGGGCAGGTGTATCTTTTTTATTCATAATTTTTTCGATGGTATAAGCCAGTTTAAACTTGTCTGTTCTCGCCATCATTTCGGCTGGGGTAAATGAATCTGTTTTTCGGCCAAAGGGATAACTGATAGAATAAATCTCCCGCCCTGTTATTTCAGATAATATCTGCTGTGGACGGATAACTTCTTTCTGAAAACCAGCTTTATCGTAACTATGCAATGCTACAGAAGCATGTGTATGTGAATGTCCGCCAAATTCATGCCCCATTGCTGCCATTTCTCTGATCTGTTGTTCATTAAGGTGCATAACTTCTAATGGATTCTCGTAGACTTTTTTCAAGCCATGGTCATACATCCACAATAAAACCTTTCGGGCTATGTCGGCTTTGAAAACTGTTTTAAATTTATTTTTCAATACCTTAATGATATACCAATGATCGTCCGTTGAAGCATTATAGCTTACCCCATGTTCTTCTCTACTAACTCCACATGCTTCCAGAGCTTTCATGTATAGGTCGACAAAACCACTTACCCGAAATTTATATAAAACATAATGAATAATAATAGGATTGGCAGGTTCGCCGTCTACAAAACAGGTTGGGCAGAAGAAGAAAGCTTTTACGCCCATATCAGATAATATTTCAGCTGCTCGGTAATGATCGTTTAATCCATCATCAAAAGTAATCAGCACCCCCTCTTTATGCCCAGGAATTTCGTAGTTTTTATCTTCGCTATATTGCAGTGTTTCTTCTGGCGTGAGTACGTGATAATGCTTCTGATAAGCTTTTACATGCTCGATAAAATCAGATTCATGGTTCCCAAATAGCCTGGGAAATTGTTTTTTTTCAGCATCGGGTCGGATATAGTGATAGCTGAGTCCGTAGTATCCTTTTTTCATGCTATAACTTTTTCGCCTGATAAAATTTCTTCTAATGCTTTACAAACACGTTCAGTAGCGTGTCCGTCATTTTCTCCACATTGCATATAGCGTGTTTTCTGTCTCAGTTCCCAGTTGGCTTTGGGATTATTGATATACATTTTGAGTAATTCTTCCAAGTGTTCAAAACTTTTTGCAATAGGAGCACCACCGAAGGAAGTAAACTTTTTCAAGTGGGGAAAATCCATCATCCGAGTAGCCGAATACCAATAATATAGAGGCTCGACCGGATCGAAATTGGTCAATACTACCGGACGATCTACCATCATTGCATCAATGGAAACGGTAGAACCTGAATTTAAACAAACTGAGCAGCCCGCCAACATATTGGATAGACGAATCATATCTGTTTGTTTCATGCTCCATTGTAATTTACTATCTACCAATTCGGGATAATCTACTTTTACCCGTTCTGTGATCATGTTATCCAATCGTCCGAGCCACTTTTCATCCCTCATGTTCCCTGTTACATTTTGTGGGTGAGGGCGTACGATAAGCTGCATTTTTTCACCAAAAGTATTTGCTTCTATTTCCTTGCCTAACCATTCTACTATGTCTATTTCCTGTGGGCAAAATCTAGGCGCACTCATGGCAAAAAATAAATAAGGATGCTCCGAATCAAGTCCTAGTTTTTGTAAGAAAGGTTTAATATTAGGTTCTTTTTTTACATCTATGTGCGCATCAAAGTGAGGAACACCACATTGATAAATCTCATCTTGAGATATATCGTAGTAAGATTGAAACTCTTCAGCCATAATAGGTCCCCAGGCAATATATTTATCAGCTAAAGCCGGAAAATGTCCTTTACAACTAATGTTATCCCAACTGAGCAGGTGAATACATGTTTGTATATTCAGTCGTTTTGCCGCACTTAAGAGCGTTCCTTCAGTCAGATTAACCGGATATGTAGCCACTAGTAGTCCAGGAGCGATCTTGTTCAGAAATTTATCTGCTTCAGGAGATTCCAGATATTTAGTTTCATATTTTTTGAACCTTGTTCTTATAAAAGGAAAAACTTTATTCAGTTTGTAAACAAAATAAGATAGCATTGTGAGTGCCTGTCGCTTAATATTTCCTTTATTATCCAGCCTGCTGCGTTTATGTTTTTCCAATAATGCTACATTATTTTCAATATCCTCCAGGAAGTACTTTCGCATTTGTAAATACTGATTACTCCAACGCTTAGTCTCATTTTTGAACTCATATAACTGTATACCAGAAGCTTCGCAAACTGCCTTAATATTAGGATCATTGGCATCTGGTGTAATCAAGCCTACACGTTTTCCTTGCTTTACCAGTCGTTCTAATAAACCAGTTTGTAAAACCATGCGCGCTGCAAAACCATGGGATACTATATAACAAATGTCTATTTGACTCATTATTTAATTACGAATTACGAATCGGTTAATTGCGAATATTTTACCGCTAATCCTATCGTAGATTAAGAAGTAGAGAACATTAACATGATCTCTCTGTTGCTGTCTTCAATAGCTTTTAGCTGTTCATCTATTTTGGTGGACATCTCTTCTTTAACGGTCTTCATT
>JAHDFX010000235.1 GCA_020627965.1 Saprospiraceae bacterium
GTCTATTGATGTAAAAAGCCCCGAATCTTCATCATGAGGATTCGGGGCTACTTATATTTTTTTTATAAAAAAATTCCTAACGAATCAAAGTAACATCGCCTTTATAAGTATCCTGATAACCATCAATAAAACGGATTTCAGCTACCCAGACAAAGACACCAGGGTTCATTTTCTGATCTTTTAAAGTACCATCCCAGCCATATTCGGGGTTATTCGGTTCGGCATTGGACGCTTCATGAACAACTTCGCCCCAACGATCAAAAACTCTGAAAGACAGAATTTCTTCTATTTTATCGTCACCATGTACCATGAAAATGTCATTGATATTATCTCCATTTGGCGTAAAGCCACTTGGCACAAATACATTTCTTTCCTTGTCTACGTACACAATTACGTCATCTGTATCTGCACAGCCATTGGCATTTTTAACCGTTACCTGATAAGTAGATGTCTCTTGTGGTTGTGCATATGGAGTAGGGCAGTCTTCACATTCTAAAGAACCTGGTGGGTCGAAAGTAGACCATGCATAAGTATAATCGCCAGGCATATTAACAGTAACACCCAATTGAGTAGAATCTCCTAGTTCGATTGTTATATCTTCTCCTGCATCTATGATTAATTCAGCAGGCTCATTGATACTTGCTGTACTTTCATAAGTACAACCATTGGCATCCTGAGCATAGATGACATAATCGCCCTGATTTAAGGCAATAAAAATAGGTGATTGTTGATAATTAATACCATCAAGGCTATACTGATAGATCGGTGTTCCTCCTGTACCTGTTAATTCTATTCTTCCATCTCTTTCGCCAAAACAACTGACATCTTCTGCAATAGTAGCAAAAGCAAAAGGAGCAGTTGGTTGTTCTACACTGACCGTTTCTACTTCTATACAGCCATTTGCATCTATTACGCTGACATTATAGTTTCCGGCGCTTAATCCGTAAGCAGTATTACCACTTTGACTATTTGCATCACTCCATTGATAGGTGAAAGGTCCTTGTCCGCCGGAGATTGCTGCTGTAGCAGAACCTGAAGCTTCGCCAAAACATTCCACTGGTACAGAAGTAGCACTAAGGAAAATCTGAGTGGCTTGATCCAGCTCTACACTGGCTACATCAGAGCAACCATTGGCATCAGTCACTGTAACTGTAAATATACCAATGGGTAAGTTATTGATATTACCTGAATTTTGTCCGCCTGCATTGGGCGACCAGTCATAGACATAAGGCGTTACGCCACCATTTACACTTACATTTACGCCACCATCACTATCTCCAAAACAAGTTACATCAGTACCAAGGATAGCGGTGATAAGTGGGGCTGGTTCCTGAATAGTTACATTGGTAGCCGCCGTACAGCCATTAATATCTGTTACAATAACGCTGTAGGAACCACCAGCCAGTCCTGTGGCAAATGGGCCAATTTGTCCATTACTCCATTGATAGGTATAATTGCCTGCTGTATTGGGTGTTCCGCCTGTTGCTACTGCTGAAGCTGAACCATCATTTCCACCTGCACAACCTGTACTTTGTGGTGCGGCACTTATAGATAATGCAGAAGGCTGCGAAATGCTTGTACTGAGCATAGCAGAACAACCATTAACATCAGTAACAAGCACAGAATAACTACCTGCACCCAAGCCGTTTGCAGTAGGTGTTGTTTGATTGCCTGCGGCTGCATCCCACTGGTAAGTATAAGAACCTGTACCTCCTGATGGCGTAACACTGGCAGAACCGTTGGTATCTCCATTACAATCAACAGGCAGACTGCTGATGATAGCCGTTACGGCAGTTGCAGGTTCGGATACGGCTACATTGATACTTGCTGTACAATTATTGTCATCAAAAACATTTACAGTATAATTCCCGGCTGATAGATTGTTGAGTGTAGCAGATGTACCACCTGTATTCCATTGATAAGTATAATTTCCAGAACCACCAGTAGCAACTACACTGGCAGAACCATCATTACCACCCAGGCAATTTACTGGCGAAGAGTTGATAGTCAATTGTACGGGGGCAGGCTCGGAAACAGAAACGGTTTCAATATCGGAGCAACCATTTGCATCTGTAACTGTAACCAGATATGTTCCGGCTGATAAGCCTGTTGCAGTCGCTGTTGTCTGATTAAAAGCATTACTTGACCACTGATAAGTATACGGAACTGTACCACCTGTACCTGCTATAGAAGCTGACCCATCAGAAGAACCATCACAACTGGTCGCATTAGAAAGCGCACTGACTGCATCTACTGGAATAGGTTCTGTAACACTTACATTGTCAATAGCCGTGCAGCCATTGGCATCGGTGACAGTAACTGTATAATTACCCGCAATAAGCCCGGTGGCTACATCAGTCGTTTGTGCAGATGGGAACCAATTATAAGTATAAATGCCTGTACCGCCACTGACACTTACACTGGCTGTACCCTCATTACTACCACCACATAGTGCAGGAGTGGCATTGATATTATCAATAGATAAAGCGCTAGGTTCGGTAACAGCAACACTGGCTGTATTCGAACAACCATTGCTGTCTGTCACAACAACAGTTTGTGTGCCTGCGGGAATACTAGTAGCGCTTTGTCCGCTTTGACCAGACGGCAACCACTGATAAGTTAATGTACCGGAGCCACCACTGGCGCTTGCAAAGGAAGTTCCATCGGAGAATCCATTACAGGAAATATCTGTTCCGGTAATATTGTCGATTACTATAGGGGCAGGTTCAGTAATTTGAACCGTCTCAGAAACGGAGCAACCATTGGCATCCGAAATATTGACGGTATATGAGCCTGGAGATAAATTTGAAATATTAGGGCCAGTCAGATTACCGGGTATCCATTGATAAGTAAGTGAACCAAAACCACCACTGGCAGAGATGTTGACTGAGCCATCATCCTGATTGAAACAGCTAATATTGGTTTCAGATACATTGTCTATGCTTATTCCAACAGGTTCAGTTACTGCGACTTCATCAGTGACACTACAACCATTGCCATCTGTCACTACAACTGTATACATACCTGCTGCCAGCCCTGATGCAGTTGGTGTAGTTTGCCCGGAAGGTGACCATAGATAAGATAAATTACCTGTTCCTCCACTTGCTGCGACAGTAGTTGTACCTGTATTATCTCCGTTGCAAAGCAATGCAGTAGAGGAGACACTATTAATAGCTACACTATTTGGTGCAGTGATTTGAGTCGATCCAGCTATGATACAGCCATTGGCGTCTGTAATGGTTACATCAAAATTGCCTGCTGTCAGTCCAGTCGCAATGGAGGTAGTTTGTCCGTCATTCCAGATATAAGTATAAGCGCCTGAGCCACCGCTGACCGATACCGATGCTACACCGTCAGTATCACCAGCGCAAGTGACCGTATTGCCTGATATATTGTCGATGACAAGAGCTGTCGGTTCGTTGACTACTGCTGTAGATACTGCCTGGCAGCCATTAATATCAACTAATAAAATATCGTAAGAACCTTGCCCTAAATTGGGGAAAGCGCCAGTAGACTGGAAAGTAACACCATTGTCGATACTGTATTGGATCGCTCCATTACCGCCACTAGCGGCAATATCTATAGAACCATCACCCTGACCATTGCAGCTAACATCAGCTGCAACGACGCTGGTTATATTCAGATCAGCGCCTTCTGCGATATTTACCACATCACTAACGACGCAGCCATTAGCATCTGTGATCTGAATGGTAAAAGCCCCTGCGAAGAGACCTGTAGCATTTTGTGTCGTCTGGTTGGTGGGCGTCCATAAATAAGTATATGGTCCGCTACCGCCGGCGGCACTGACACTTGCTGTACCATCATTGCCCCCATTACAGGCTGCATCTGTAGAACTTAAGCTGGTGATATTTAATGCAGTTGGCTCAGTTACTGAAATACTTCCAACCTCTGTACAGCCAATGGCATCAGTTACCGTAACAGTATAATTGCCAGCACTTAAACCGCTAACATTGGCACCCGTCTGGTTATCTGACCAGGTATAGGTCAATTGACCGACACCACCACTAGCTATAACATTGGCTGAGCCAGTATTGTCATTATTACAAAGTAAAGGATTTGAATTAATATTTGAAATAATAATAGCGGCTGGTTCAGTCACTGTTGTACTGCCATTGACTATACAACCATTTGCATCAGTCACTAAAAGATTATAATTGCCGGCACTCAGCCCTGGATTTGTAGCAGCATTGCCACCATTGGACCAAGTGTAAGTATAAGGGAGCGTGCCACCTGTAACTGTAGCGATAGCCGAGCCATCAGATTCTCCATTACAAGAGGCTGCTGTAGGTGCAATATTGACCAAAATCAGCTCGCTCGGTTCCATGATTTGTACCGATGTAATTGCGGGGCAACCACCATTGTCAATTACTGTAACATTATAAATTCCTGCGACCAGTCCCGAAGCTGTCTGGGTGGTTTGTCCATTACTCCATTGATAAGATACTGGTGTACCACCTGTAAAAGTTACGGTAGCTGATCCATCATTACCGTTATTACAACTAACATCTGTTTGTGCTGTAATATTGGCACTAACCGTGCATAACGTGGCGGCGCAGGTCTGTGTTGCACTCGGATTGGAGCTACAGAAAAGTAAGCCTCCAATGGGTTCAACGACAATAGTTTCTGTATCGCCTGGAGATAATCCGGTGATGCTCCAGGAAGTTGTGCCTGGCCCGACGGTGATTGGTGGATCTGTACCAATAGTTAGCGTATAACCTGTAGCCCCCGGAACCGGATCCCATTCAAAACTAAGGTTGTCTAAGCCACTTGGGCCACAATTGAGTATAGGAGGATCAAGTGGTGCTTCTTCGCTGATGAATACAATAAAAGAATCGACTGAGCAGATGGAAGTTTGTACTTCAAGGATAACCGTTTCTACTCCCTCTGTCAGGTTATCTGTAATAGGGGTGATGTCAAAAGTAACAGAATCGCTTCCTGCCGGGATGATTAATTGTCCGGGAATAGGTTCATAATCACTGCCATTGGTCGCAGTTCCTAATAAAGTATAAGGTATGTTATAATCAACAGGAGTTACTTCATTCAGGCTGAAAGTTACTGTAGCGGAATCATTACAACCTTCAACGACTGTTGAGTCTGAGTTGATGGTAGCTACATTTACATCCAGAATACCCGAAGAGAAACTGGCAGCTTCCAGAAAAACGCCAGAGTCAAAAATACCGTCGCCAGCATCAGCAATCGCAATCTTGATATGATACTCTACGCAGGGCGTTACTTCTGCAACGGCTTCTAAAGTGGTTGTCCAGCCATCAAATTGTAGGGATGTACCCCCTGTATTATCAACATAATATTGAGGAAAAGCCAGAGAACCAGCAGCACCACTACATTCACTCGCAACCCCAAAAGCTCCAACAACTCCCGGATTAATAGAATTAATTGCTACAGCAGTTGTGGTATTAGGTACAAGTGCAATATTTTGATTGGCATAAGGGGCACCTGAAGGATTTGGGCCTGTTAAGAAGAAAGCAAAAGCATCATTGAATTGTGAACATACATATTCGGGATATTCTTCGGAAGCGAATATATAATTGAAGCGTACGGTATCTGATAAGGGGACGAAGTCAAACTCCAGAACAGCAGCATCGAAAGTAGTAAAAGGAGTGATGATGGCATCGAGATCGGAGTCTCCATCACAATAATTAAAACCACAGAGGAAGTCTGGCAAAGCTGCACCGTCATTATTATTAGGGCCAACGCCGACATTAATATCTCCGGTAGCTAACATAACACCTGCATTCATGCCGAGGTTACTACCTGTGCCATCAAAATAACCGATTTGTATAGGATCTCCTGAAAAGGTCACATTGCTGGTCTGAATACCTGTTCCTACCAATACGTCCTGTACTAATTGCTGATTGGTAAATGTAGTGTTATCTACAATAAGTTGGGCTTGTATAGGTAGTGAAAAGATTAGTGTAAGTACTAGCACAAAGGCTGGGTGTAGAGTAGTTCTCATGGTCTATATTTAAAGTTGGTTTAGGTAAAACGAGGGGGTGTTTTGGGCATTTTTTGGGATAGTGTTCTTCATTCATATATAATGACACATATTGTTAACGTCTTCCGGTATTCAAATGTACCTCAATATATTGGAAAATATGAAAAAAAGGTTACAGAATTTGTATCAGAATGATTGTTAGGTATGTTTTATTTGGGGTTTAATTGGAAGTAGGGAATAAAAAATGAATCTAGATTTTGTGTATGTTTGTCTTGAAACATAAGGGCTTATCTATACTGACTCAAAGCTTCTTTATAGGTTTTCAGACAGCGTTCTCTTGCAAATTTATGTTCCACTATCGGTGCTGTGTAGTCGGGTGTGCCAAATTCAGGAATCCATTTTTTTATGTATTCAAAATTTTTATCAAACTTTTTTTGTTGTGAACTTGGATTAAATATGCGAAAATATGGAGCAGCATCTGTACCGCATCCAGCCGCCCATTGCCAACCGCCATTATTACTAGCTAAGTCAAAGTCGAGCAACTTTTGGGCAAAATAAGCTTCTCCCCAGCGCCAGTCTATAAGCAGATGTTTGGTTAGGAAGCTGGCAACAATCATACGAACTCTATTGTGCATATAACCAGTGCTATTCAATTCCCTCATTCCTGCATCTACTATAGGGTAGCCTGTTTGTCCTGCACACCATTTTTTGAAATCTTCTTCATCGTTGAGCCATTCGACAGCTTCATATTTTGCCCGAAAGGGCTGACCTACTACATGTGGAAAATGAGATAGGATCATAGCATAAAAATCCCGCCAAATGAGTTCGTTGAGATAGGTTTCACTGAGGTGCTGCGATTTTCTGGCTTTTTCACGGATAGATATGGTGCCAAAGCGAAAATGAATGCCCAATCGTGAAGTACCATTGATGGCAGGGAAATTTCGGTTTTCGCTATATTGTTTAATTAAGCCTTGTGATACCTCCTGACCTGGAAAAATTGTATCAGTTGCTTCAAATCCCATGTCTTTTAATGATGGGAAAGACTGAGGCGCTATTGCATAGAAATTGTTGAAATACTTTTCATTGGGATAAGATTTGAAATAATAAGATAGAGTAGAAGTAGACATTCGGCTTGCCAGTTTCTTTTTCCATTTTTTACTGTATGGTGTAAAGACGGTATAAGGTAAACCATCGTCTTTAACTACTTCATCTTTTTCAAAAATGACATGATCTTTAAAAGTATGAAATTCAATACCTTGTTGTTTTAATAAAGTATCAATACTGTCATCTCTTTCCTTAGCGTATGGTTCGTAATCATGGTTGGTGTAAACCGCCTTTACATTGTGTTTTTTGAGTAACTCTTCCCATATATCAGTTGGTTTTCCATACTGTATCAGTATGCTGGAATTCATCTCTTCCAATCTGTTTTTGATTTGGCTAAGAGTCTGGTGAATAAATTCCAGTCTGGCATCTTTAGCGGGTAATTCGGCTAGTATCTCGGTGTCGAAAATGAATAAAGGAAGGACAGGATGGTCCCCTTTCAATGCCTGGTATAAGCCTGCATTATCGTCAAGTCTTAAATCTCTTCGGAACCAGAAAATAGAAAGGTCGCTCATATAGTGTATTGTTTATCACCTCATTCCTAAGGAACGAAGTTCACTAAGTGAATTTTAGTTACGTAGTTAATCGGCATACCTAACAACTTTACTAAGAATTGGTTTTGAAAATTGGGTTCATGCTCTTTTCTACTTTTCTCTCTTCTTAACTAAAGAAATGCGGATAATGGCTTTTAAGTTCCATCACAAACATATCGTGGGGTACATCATGAAAAACGCCATAATCATGTAAATATTCCATAAAATCACCACCATTCCGATCAAATTCCTGAAAAATAGAATCTTCTTTTCCATTAAATTCCAGTGGTGCTACGCCTAGTTTATCACACAGACCTTTGTTGAACGCTGGTGTGGATTTTACCCATTTACCGTCGAGGTATAATTCTGTATAGCCATGAAAAACCAACACATCTGTTTTTAAAAATTTTTCAATTCTTTCTGTACCAATATGGTTTCTGACATTAGCAAAACCCAATCGGCTTGGAATACCTGCGGCTCTTGCTACTGCCGCCAATACACAGCTTTTTTCTACACAATAGGCACTTTCCCTTGTCATAATATTGGAAGCCACCATAGCTTCATGTCTAAGATTGATATTATAAGGGCTGTACCGCCAGCCATCCCGAACAGCATAATACAAACTGACAGCTTTTTCAATATCATCTTTGGCATTTTCGATATGCTTTTTAGTGTAGGCAGTTATGTCTGGATGATCGGCATCAATGAAAAAAGTAGGGGCGAGGTATAATTTATTGCTTTGTTCGATCAAAGTAACCTTCATTTAATGGCATTTAAAATAATCGAAAGGCTCCAAACAATCATTACATTTATGGAGTGCCTTACAGGCAGTAGAGCCAAATTGACTGATCATTTGAGTGTTTGTGGAATTACATTGTGGACATTCTATATGGCGTTCTTCACCTATAAGTGCTGCTTTATCGACAGTGCCAACAGGTGGCGCGATACCATAAGCTTTAAGTTTTTGTTTGCCGGATTCCGTCAGCCAGTCAGTCGTCCAGGCGGGAGATAAAACAGTAGTAACTTTGAGCTTAGAGAAACCTCTAGTACCTAATATAGCCCGAATATCCATTTCTATAACATTCATGGCAGGGCAGCCCGTGTAAGTTGGTGTAATAACCACTTCAATTTCCTCATCACTGGCCTTTACATCTCTTACTATTCCTAAGTCAATGATAGACAAAACAGGAACTTCAGGATCTTTGACTTCTTCCAGATGTTGCCAAATTACTTGTGTGTCCATGTCTTTTAAACAGCAGTAGCTGCGTAAAGTTTTTTAATCTCTCTTTCTCTCAGTAAGTTTGCGAACAGTCTCTCTTCTCTCAGCCGAAGGCGGTCTCTCTTCTTAATTACAAGCATCCCCCGGTTCCAGAAAGCCCAGATCA
>JAHDFX010000407.1 GCA_020627965.1 Saprospiraceae bacterium
ATTTTCCTGTATGATTTCATCTTCAGATATGACTTTGTCATCATTTAGGTCGCTATAAATGACTCTGGTATTCCCGAGGTGATCGTTAAAGTTAAAGGTGTAACCTACATGAGCTAATTTTCTACCACCATCAAAATAGGTAGCTATGTGGTTTCCATTTTCTCCAGCCTGAATGGCATCACTGCCTCTACTGTATTCTACAATACCTGCATAGTCTGTTTCATGTTCTGGTAAACTGCCACTTGTATTTGTGAAAACAGACTTGCGTAATTGTACTCCTGAAGCATCGTATAAAATTTCTATTCTTTTATAATCTATATCAGTTGGAATACCATGTTTTATAACTTTTGGAAGATTCAGGTGATTGTATTCAATAGTAATACCTTTATAGGGATCTTCTATCAAATTTCCGGCATCATCATAAAGATAAGAACAGCCACCACCCGGACAATGACCTTTATTAAATCCTTGAGAAGTCACTCCGTTAGGCACAGGTCCTGACGGAATATCATATACATTATCTAATTCGTTACTACCTCCTATGTAGTTCATTGATAAATTATCAATCTGATAAGTTTGTCCATTAAAATAACCGTTTCTATCTATAGAAGAAATATTCCCTCTTTTATCTGCATATCCTACTGTTACATCATATCTCCCATTTTGGGTTGGGTCTTCTTCTGACAAGAAGTTGGCAGTTGTAAGCCTGTTATAATTATCATACCCCAAGTCATATCCAACACTTGGGCGACAAAGTACTCTCCAATCAAATTCGTCTACCTGACCTCCTGCACCATAAGATAGTTTCATTGCAAATAAGTCTCCTTCATTTTCGTCATACTCATCTAATACATCCATGCCAGTATCAATAATGTCAATATCCACTTCTCCTCTTACCTTTCCTTTACTTTGGGTTTCAAATTGCTCACTATCCATTTCTGTTTCTACAGCAGTACGAATACTAGCTACACCACTCACGTAAGAATCCCGATCATCAATGACCATTCCACCCATATCTACAGTAAAGGAATGGGGCATATTAGGTGTTCCGGCAGGCGGACCTCCTTTTGTAATGACTCCACTTATTGGATTTTTATGTAGAGTAAAAGACTTATCCACATGAATGGGGTGCTCTACATCGTTTTTATCTGTTTTAGTTCCTGTAATGGTATATCTAACCGGGGTTTCTAAAAATACCCCACTCTTCAAGTGTCCTTTATTATAATGAACCGTAACTGTTTCTACAGAAACACTTTTAAACTGGGCTTCCTCTCCAGTAGGGACTGTTCCTCCTCCAGTGTTATTACAATCATCGAGATTGTTAACTTCGGTAAGCCATCCACGATTGACATCATAACTGTAATTTACGGTTTGAAGGAAATGTTCCCCATCCTCTGACCAGATTCGTTGTTTCACCAATTGAT
>JAHDFX010000236.1 GCA_020627965.1 Saprospiraceae bacterium
GGTCGATGGTCGATGGTCGATGGTCGATGGTCGATGGTCGATGGTCGATGGTCGAGCGCCAAAGGCGCTCTAAATTTCTATGGACCATGGACTATCGACCTACTATTAAGGCTATTTCAACTAATGATTTGCGTGACTCATGTTCAATTCATTTCACCAATTTTTTCCAACAACCAACGCCGGTCGATATTTACTTCCTGACTTTCCAGCTTTTCCGTGATGCGTTCTAAGCTCATCTGAGAAGCATAATGACGAATACGGTAAAGGTTGATCAGGATACGAATAAAATTCTTATAGCCTTTTTTTCTCCTTGCCGGAAGAGACTTATGGTTCTTAAAAAAACTTTCAGCCGTTCGAAAAGCCTGTACGATGGGTTCGCTATAATCCTCTCCTTTTTCATACAAACACTTTAGAATGAGTACACGAACATTAATATCATAATCCAGATTGACATTGCCTGTTCTACTGAATTTTTCGTGGGCAGTTTCATAATCCTTTTTATAAAAAGCGATCAGTCCTGAATTGAATCGGTAAACATGTTCACGAATAGGCTTTCTTACTTGTTTTTTATACTGTTCTAGTAGCTGCTCTGCCCAGTCAAACTCTTCTACACGACAAGCCGTAATAATCACATTTTTCAATCGACTGAGCGGTATAAAACCATCTACGACCATAAGGTTTTTTTGATGTAAAATCTGATATAATTCAAATATAGTTCGCAGATAATCTAGCTTACCGGCATTGATCTGATGCATACAAAAATTGATGGCTGTTGTGTAAAAATGCTTTAACAACCTAAGCGGGATGACATCATTATGTTCTTCCAATAAGACCAGCAGGCGCTGATATTTATCATCATCAGGAGATTCAAACAATCTGATATTGGCAAGGTAAAGACTCACTAAGGGATGCTCTGCATAAGCAGGATATTCCAATAATATATTGGTCGTTTTTATAGCATCTACATCGTATTTTTTCCTTCCTGAAACCCACTGTAAGGAAAGTGTTGTCAGGTGTATCTCTAATTTATTCAACAAGTAATAGAGGTCAAGATTATAATTCAATTCAGGCAGATTATCCTCTTTCATTAATCTGCCATTCTGATGTAAATAATCTATAAATACTGACTCAACCTTATAACTCTGCTCATAATGTATGGCTTCTTTGGCAGTAGTTTTTTTCAGTAGTTTTTTATCTTTATTGATATGCCGACTTAGCAAACTAAATTGTTGTCGCTCCAATAATTTTGGATACAAGAGATCATATTTACGAACATTGTCTTTCCTTTGCGATTCAAGCATTAAAAACTGTTCTGCCAAACCTTTTAAAGTATTGATTTTATTTTGTAATGCTCCTCGTTGTTTTTCATTTAAAACGTTCCTGCTTTGGGGCAAATCTTTAAATAATTTACCATAAATCATCGCCTGTACTTCCTCATCATAATTCTTTCTGCCCAGTACATATCTTTGTAATATTTCAAACAATCGAACTACCTCTTTGTCGGTATTGAAGTACCGGCAAGTAATTAAATGCTCAAAATCTTCTAATTCTTTCTCCGAAAAAGTATTCAATAAGGCGACACAAAACATATTTTCAAAACATTTTTAAATACAAAAAAACACTTTTAATCAGATTAAAACAAATAAAATAATTAGTCAATTATCATTTTTCAAAATGAAAAATATATAAAATCCAGAACAAAGAAACCTATACATTTGTGAGACATCCTTAAGATGGGTTTATACATCTTTTATAAAACGACTGTTTCAAATACTCCAGATTCTTCGTATTAGCAACAAACAAAGTAAAATGAAATTCTCTATTACAATACTGATTTTTAGCTTCATTTTTATACAAATGTATGCACAACAAGCCCCAATTTCGTCAAGCCCTTCTCCAAAAGAAAGTATCAACTGGATAAACTTTGATACAGCAGAACAAGCTACCGCACAACAATTTGTTCAGGATAAAAACACTTTAAGGCTGACTGTAGATGATGAACTCAAATTAGTCAAAGCAGAAGAAGATCCATTGGGTTTTCAACATTATCGTTATCAACAGACTTATAGAGATATTCCCATTGAGGGAGCTGAGTATCTGGTACACGAAAAGAATGGTCAGTTAAAACAGGCGAATGGCAAACTTATTCATGATCTTATTCTCAACACCACACCTGGCATCATTGAAACGTCTGCTTTACAGGCAGCACTCCAACATGTCGGCGCTACAGAATATGCCTGGCAAAACCCAAGCCATGAAAGCATGCTGAAAGAAGTCGAAAAACGAACAGATGCTACCTTTTATCCCAAAGGAGAATTAGTACTTGTAGATGCTGGTAGCAAGCAAAGAGCAGAAGACTATAAACTGTCTTACAAGTTTGACATATATGCGATAGCTCCTTTATCCAGAGAGACCGTCTATGTGGATGCACAGACTGG
The DNA here is from genome assembly GCA_020627965.1 of Saprospiraceae bacterium. Lineage (GTDB taxonomy): Bacteria > Bacteroidota > Bacteroidia > Chitinophagales > Saprospiraceae > JAHDEO01. The sequence goes on from JAHDFX010000236.1 coordinate 2,439, forward strand.
CACAATCATTAAGTCAATAGAAAAAATCCATAATTGCTCAGGGGAAACGACAGTAACAACAAGCACCAACTACTCTGGCACGGTCAGCTTTGAAGCTTGTAGTGCCGGAACGCTGGAAAGCAGCACAGGTGGCGGTATAAAAGTTTTCACTGCCAATAACAGCATTTCTCTCCTTGAAATACTTGCCGACAATAGCGACCCTGAAGCAGCAGAAGTGTTTTGGGCTACGGAAAAGGCTTATGAGTATTTCTTTGACACATTTGGCAGAAATAGCCTTGACAATAATGGAATGCCTTTGCTAAGCTGGGTACATTATCAAAACAATTATAATAATGCGTTCTGGAGTGGTTCCTGGATGGTTTATGGGGATGGTGACGATAATACATTTAGCCCCCTTACAGCACCGGATGTCGTTGGACATGAGATCATGCACGGTATAACAAGTTTCTCCGCAGGCTTGATCTATAAGAATGAATCCGGCGCACTCAATGAGTCTTTTTCTGACATCTTTGGTGAAATTCTGGAAAACTATGTATATGGTACAAACGACTGGTTGATCGGTAATGACTTTACTGTATATCCCGGAAAAAACGGGCTACGAAACATGAGCGCCCCCAATGACCCGACCATGATAACCCGACAACCAGACACTTATCTTGGTGGCTATTGGTACAATGGTCTTGGTGATAATGGTGGCGTTCATTACAATAGTGGTGTTCAAAATTACTGGTTCTATCTGCTTTCAGAAGGGGGAAATGGTGTCAATGATTATGGTAATTTTTATACCGTTCAAGGTATAGGTATGGACAAAGCAGCAGCAATTGCTTATCGAAATCTTACGGTATACCTTACACCTGCTTCCCAATATTCCGATGCCCGTGCAGGAGCTATACAAGCCGCAACAGATCTATATGGAGCAAGTTCTAATGAAGCATTACAAACCGAAGCAGCCTGGTGTGCAGTAGGCGTAGGAATTTGTGCTTTACCTCCTGTTTCATGCCGCTACAGTGACTCTCTAAATTTGGTAGCACTATACAACTCAACTAATGGTACTAATTGGATAAATACATGGGATTTGAACCAGACTATCGATACCTGGTATGGCCTAAGTCTCAATGAAGAGGGTTGTGTAAACGAGCTCAACCTAAGCAGCAATCAACTAAATGGAATTATTCCACTGGAAATCGGAAACTTAAGCGCACTCGAAACTTTGCACTTAGATTCCAATCAAATCAGCGGAAATATTCCAGCGATCATAGGCAACATGAATCTGGTCGATTTATCACTTAATGACAATCAACTAAATGGCTGTTATCATCCAACCCTACTCAACCTTTGTGGACTAATTAACAGCAATAACGCATCCATGAGCAATGGTAATAATCTTAATGACTCCTGGGAAGACTTCTGTGGCAATAATGCAGGCATATGCCCTATTAATCCTTGTAGATCAAATGATTCGCTGGCTTTAGTCGCTATATATAATTCTGTTGATGGAGCTATCTGGAATCTAAACCAACCCATGACTACCTGGAATGGAGTAACATTAAATGAAAATGGTTGTGTTGGTGAATTGGATTTAGAGGATCAACTTGCTAGTGGCAATATTCCTAGTGAAATTGGTGATTTAAGCAGTCTGACTTATCTAAATTTAAATGGGAATCAACTGACAGGCAGTATTCCCTCTGGAATTGGAAACCTCAACAATTTAACACAATTATACGTAGAAGGAAACGACCTGACTGGTAGTATCCCTGCCGAAATCGGTAACCTGGAGAACCTGACAGTCTTAAATTTGCGCAATAATTACCTGACGGGTAACATTCCGCCTGAAATTGGGAATCTAAGTAACCTGACTTATTTGTATTTGGGTAGTAACCAACTCTCAGGAAACATTCCCCCTGAAATCGGAAACCTGACAGAGTTGATAGCTCTATATCTTGACAATAATCAGATTAGCGGAAATATACCAACTGAAATTGAGAATATTACTCCGCTCATAGGTCTGGGGTTAAACAACAATAACCTTAGTGGCAATATACCAGACGAAATTGGCAATATGATCAACCTGATCGGCTTATATCTGGAAAATAATAACCTTAGTGGTAATATTCCGACAACAATTGGTAATCTGGATGATCTGTTTAGTTTACATTTGAATAATAATCAACTCAACGGTAATATTCCCGATGAAATTAGTAATCTAAGCAATCTTAGATTTTTATATCTCGCCAACAATAATCTTATTGGTGTTCTTCCTATAGCATTAAGCAGCTTATACAACCTGGTAGATATTAGTCTTAACAATAACCAGTTCTCTGGTTGCTACGAACAAGTTCTTCAAAACCATTGTGATATAGGCAATAACAATAATATTTCCGAGAACAATAATTTCAATATGACTTGGGGAGATTTTTGCCTGTATGGCTCAAGTTCCTGTTTCAACTGCCAATATGTTGATTCTCTAGCGCTTGTCGCCCTACACAATAGTACCGACGGAATCAACTGGACAAACACATGGGAACTGGAACAACCTATAGCTACATGGTATGGCGTAACGATCAATGAAGATGGCTGCGTAATTGAATTAAATCTGGCTTCCAATAATCTCAATGGTACTATTCCTCCCGAAATCGGAGATATAGAAAACCTGACGATACTAAGCCTGCGTGACAATCAACTTAGTGCTTGTTATGATATAAACCTGAATAGTCTATGTGGACAATTAGATTCGATATATAACACCAATTATCATATTTCTGACAATAACACCTTTGACGAACCCTGGGAAGATTTTTGTAATAATAACGCCGGCGCCTGCTTTACTTGTCAATATACTGATTCACTTGCTTTAGTGGCTTTATACAATGCCACTAATGGCAATAACTGGACGGTTAAGTGGAATCTAAATGAACCTATGAGTACCTGGCCGGGTGTTAATATTAATGCCGAAGGCTGTGTATACAGATTAGCGCTGAACAACAATAACCTTAGTGGCAGCATCCCAACTGAAATCGGAAATTTAAACGCCCTCAAATATTTATACATGCATGAAAACCAGTTGAGTGGTAACATTCCAACTGAAATCGGAAATTTATCTCTCCTTAAATATTTATATCTACGTGAAAATCAATTAAGTGGTAACATTCCATCTTCAATCGGGAATTTATCTGATCTGGAATTTTTACACTTACAGCGCAATCAACTCTCCGGTAATATTCCTCCAGAAATCGGCAACCTGTATAGGCTCACATACCTCTATTTGTATAATAATCAACTCAGTGGCAGTATCCCCCCGGAAATTGGTAACTTAAATGATGTCGAATTTTTAAACTTGTCTAATAATCAATTGGAAGGCAGTATACCTTCAGAGATCGGTAACCTGGACAAACTTATACAGTTACTGTTGAGTTACAATCAATTGAGTGGCAGTATTCCTTCAGCAATCGGAAATATCACTACACTAAGAACCCTAGTATTAAACAACAACCAACTTAACGGGAATATACCACCTGAAATCGGAGATGTATATAATCTCCGCTATTTGAAAGCAAATAATAATTTGTTAAGTGGCAGTATTCCGTCCGAAATTGGAGATTTAAATTCACTAGTAGAATTAAAACTGAATAAAAACCTGCTTAGCGGAAACATTCCTTCAACCATCGGCAATCTCGATAATCTCTTTAGATTAGAACTTGACAGCAACCTACTCAGCGGAAGTATTCCTGCGGAAATTGCATACATGGACGCCCTTACAGAACTAAAAATATCTGACAATCAACTCAGTGGCTGCTACCCCAACGGCCTTAGTAATCTTTGTAGTCAATTAACTAATAATGGCAATCCCTATATCTCTAACAATAATAATTTTAATACTTCATGGACAGACTTTTGCAATGACGGACTAGGTGCTTGTCAGTCTATTTGCAGATACAACGATTCCCTTAGCTTAGTCGCTTTATATAATGCAACCAATGGTGCCAACTGGACAAATACATGGGAACTAAACCAGCTAGTGACCAATTGGTATGGAGTAAGCTTTGATATAAATGGTTGTGTCTCTGAATTAAACCTGAGTTCTAATAGTCTCAACGGGAACATCCCCTGGGAAATCGGAAATTTAATCAGTTTAACAAATTTATACCTAAATGATAATCAGCTCGACGGTAGTATCCCGCAACAGATCGGAAATCTAAGTAACCTTCAGCATTTATATTTACAGGATAATCAGTTTAGCGGCGATATTCCCTCAGTATTGGGCAACCTGCCTGCTCTCGAGGATCTAAGACTCTACAACAATCAGCTTAGTGGTTGTTATCATAATAACCTCACTAATCTATGTAGTCAGCTTCTACCAATAGTTAATACCAACTACTATATTTCTGATAATAATAATTTTGATGCTTCCTGGGAAGGCTTCTGTAGTGTAGGAGCGGGTATCTGTCCCCCACTCTGCCGTTATCCGGATTCACTTGCTTTGGTGGCTTTATATAATGCTACAGATGGTGCTAACTGGATCAATACCTGGGACTTGAATGAACCTATCATAAACTGGTATGGCGTAACATTCAATTCAGAGGGTTGTGTTTCAGGCTTAAGTCTGGGTGCTAATAATCTGATCAACAGTATTCCTCCAGAAATTGGAGATTTGGAGAGTTTGACTATTTTAAACCTATATGGCAACCAGCTCACCGGTAGTATTCCCCCAACAATCGGGAACTTAAATAATCTTGTCAGCTTATTCCTGTTCGACAATCAACTTAATGGAAATATTCCACCACAAATAGGCAGCCTTTCCAGTCTGGTTAATTTATTTTTATATAACAACCAACTCACTGGAAGTATTCCTTATTCAATTGGGAATTTATCCAGTCTGGTCTATTTATCTTTTTATAATAATCAGCTATCAGGTAGCCTGCCCACACAAATTGGAAATCTGTCTAATCTGATATATTTATCGCTTTACAATAATCAGCTATCAGGTAATATCCCATTGACAATTGGCGACTTAAGCAGTCTTGAAGACCTTTATTTAAACGGCAATGAACTTAGCGGAAAAATTCCGTCGGACATTGGAAATTTAAATAACCTGACTGATCTAAGGCTATATGACAACCAACTTAGCGGTTGTTATAATGTCAATCTTTCCAACCTTTGTGGTCAGTTGTTCAATAATACCAACTCCTATATTTCTGATGATAATAACTTTGATGTTCCCTGGGAAGATTTTTGCACCAATAACTCAGGGGAATGTATCCCTCCTCAATGCAGACAAAGTGATTCTCTGGCGCTGGTGGCTATACATTACGCCTTCGGCGAAATATGGGATCTGGATCAACCTATTACTTCCTGGTGGGGAATATCTTTTAATGAAGATGGCTGTGTGAGTGGCTTAAGCTTTGATGAAACCAACATTAATGGAACTATTCCACCAGAAATTGGCGATCTCACATATCTGGAATTTATATACATAGAAGAGACTAACTTCTCAGGCAATATCCCTCCTGAAATTGGGAACCTAACAAATCTGCAATCTCTGTATCTGGAAGACAATAATTTTTCAGGAAATATCCCTCCTGAAATTGGGAACCTAACAAATCTGCAATCTCTATATCTGAGACAAAATGACTTTTCAGGCGATATCCCTCCTGAGATCGGGAATCTGGTAAATCTGGTAAATTTATATCTGGATCGTAACAACTTTTCAGGCACTATTCCTTCGACGATCGGGAACTTAACAAACCTGACAAGATTAAACATATATGCCAACCAGCTTAGTGGCAACATTCCTCCTGAAATTGGTAACTTAGACAAGCTCACTTATTTAAACCTGAAAAATAATCAGCTCACAGGAAACATTCCTCCCGAAGTTGGAAATCTAATTGGTCTAAGCTCTTTATATTTGAATAACAACCAACTTAGTGGTAATATCCCCGCCGAAATTGGAGATTTAAGCAACTTAATCTATTTACATTTAAACGACAATCAACTTAGTGGCTGTTTTCATGATAATCTCAGCAATCTCTGTGGACAGTTTGGTGCAAATTATGATTATGACACTAATCTTTCTTATAATAACAACCTCGACATGCTCTGGAGCGATTTCTGTAACGATGGTTCAGGTGCCTGTAACTGTAGTTATACTGATTCATTGACACTTGTGGCATTTTATCATGCTACCAATGGAAGCAACTGGACAAATACATGGGATATGGAAGCCCCCCTCACAACATGGTATGGTTTAAATTTTAATGCAAATGGCTGCGTAACAGAACTAAACCTGAGTGATAATAATCTAAGTGGCAGTATTCCAACAGAAATTGCAAATCTGACCAATCTAACCAGTTTGTATCTGGACAATAATAACCTGACTGGT
>JAHDFX010000237.1 GCA_020627965.1 Saprospiraceae bacterium
TACCGCTTTGAAATATTTGCAGCAATCTTTACAGATAAGGCAGCAAATTGGAGATGCTTCGGGCATGGTAGCTACTTTGCATAATATGGCCTGTATATCTTTGGAAAAAGGCGATAGGCAGCAATTCCTAGAGATGGAAATGCAGGCACAGCATATTGCCCGTCAAATTGGTGATGTGAGAAGTTTATGTATAATTAATGAATATTTAGGTTCTATTCTTTGCCGAAGTGGAGATGTAGAGCAAGGGCTTTCTCTACTGGAAGAATCACTGGCTATTGCTCAACAAATTCAGTTTCCTAATATTAACCGAATAGCGGCTGCGGTAGCGCATTATAAAAAGCAGAAGGCTTAGTAGCTACTGTTTAAAATCTCTCTTCGACGCTTGCGTATCCCGATAATTATCGTGGAGGATCAAGTCCGGCATGACGGTTTCTTTTTAGGGTTTTTTTATTTTAAGTCAGCCATCACCTAAAAGCGGGCAGGCCTTCCCTCCAGGGAATCAAAAGGGTGCGGGAGAGCAACTGGAAAACCATTTAAAACAAAAAAATGAAAGAAGACATAGCATACGAAAACATAGAAGTAGAACAAGCCCCGGCAGAAGCCAAACACTGGCACGACTACAAACGCAAAGTCATAGAAGAAACCCCCAGGCGACTCGAAGATGCCGCTAAGTTTCTCACGGGCATGGTCTCTATATCTTTTACGATTTTCCTTAAAATGGACAGTAAAGGTTTCGAGGGTGTAGATGGGGCATTACTCGCTGCAATTATTATCGTATGGCTCGCTTCCCTCGTCATGGCTTTTCTGGTTATTTTTCCAATTCCATATACATATCATGAGGATTCTTATCAGTCGATCAAGCAGATGCATGAGGATGCGGTGCGGTATAAGTCGCTGTTATTGAAGGTTTCTGTATTGACTTTTCTCTTTGCTTTGGGACTGACTGGTCTGGCTTTCTTTCTTTGAAAATTTACATGGTGAATTGATTCCGATAGCTATACGGAACCACCGCTTCTGCTAACAGGATGTTGGTTTCGCAAAAACGGTAGTTCCGTATAGCTATCGGAATCAATCTACCGTGCTCTCATAGCATCATACACCTTCTGCTGAATACGCGGACGAATGTCCTCCTTACCCAACTTAAAATTATTCATACTCGGATAGGTGCGGTTCGATAAGAAGACATAAATCAGGTCTTGCTCCTTATCCGTCCATACACTGATGCCGGTAAAGCCTAAATGCCCGAAGGTATTATTCGAAGCACCTTTGCACATATTCGCCGTTTCGGAGCGGGACGTTTGCTTCATATCAAAGCCGATGCCCCTGCGGGTACACTGGTCGTGGCGAGTCGTGAACAGGTCTACAGTGCTAGGCTGGAGGTATTGAGTACCGCCGTAATAACCACCATTCAAGAGCATCTGAAAAATGACGGCGACATCTTCTGCATTACCAAATAAGCCAGCATGTCCGCTGACGCCGCCTAGCATGGCTGCGCCCATATCGTGTACATGACCTCTTAAAACCTGATTGCGGAAATACTTATCGTATTCGGAAGGCACGATGTTATTTTTATCCAGTTTATTGAGTGGATTGAAGGTGAGGGTTTCTAAGCCTAGTGGCGTATAGAAATTATTTTGAGCAAACTGATCGAGTGGCTGACCACTGACCTGATTTACCATTTTACTAAACATAATAAAGCCGAGATCGCTGTACTTATAGGCTTTGGTACTGCGGAGTTCTGAATCATAAATGCGTTTCCAAATCGTATCTACATAGCTGTTTTTCATGTAGATATTATTGGCGACCTGAATGTTGTAATCGGCTGATTTATTTTTGTGATAAACACTGGTTTTTAATCGCTTTTTCTTCGTCAGGGTTTCTTCATAGAAGGGAATCCAGGGATGCAGCGTGGCACGATGCGCTAAGACATCCTTAATGACCAGATTGCTTTTATCCGTTCCTTGCAAATCAGGCATATAAGCCCCCATTGTATTATTAATATCTACTTTGCCTTCATCGTAGAGCTTCATCAGGGAAAGCGTGGTAGCCGCTACTTTGGTGACAGAAGCCAGGTCGAAGACATCGCTTGTCCGCATTTTGCGTTTTTTCGCCTGCGTATGATGCCCATAAGCTTTATTGAAGACGACCTTTCTGTCTTTTGCGACAAGCACCACACAACCCGGTGTAGCATTGATCTGTATGGCATAATTGGCAATAGAATCTATACCACTTTCCAGCAATTTACTGTTTAGTCCGGCAGCTTCGGGGATGGCGTATTGCAGTCGCTTTAAATCGGGCGTACTGAGTCCCATTCCGTAAACACTATTTGGCGAAGCAGTGACGGGTAGTTTTCCATTCATGCCTACTCCGCCAAATATGGCTTCGGCAGTCACTCTTTGTACCATTTCATCTTCGCGATAAGCGACCAGTACATTGCCAAAATTATCAAAATAACGCAGGCTGTACGGGCTTCCGAAAACAGTCAAAATAAGGGTTTTATTCTGTGCATTGAGCTTATCCAGAAAAGCACGTACTGCCTTGGGTACACCAAATTCTTTTTTGGAATACTTACTCATGTCGTGCAGACTGACAATAACGATGTCTTTGTTTTTCAATTGCCCCAGCATGGCAGCAGAACGGGCAGAAGAAATATTTTTACTATTATTTAAATGTGTAATACTGGCATAATTATCCAGCGATTTCTGGAAAGCGGTTTTCGTCGTTTCTCCAATGCTGACGGCTGCAATTTTCTTGCCCTGAAGTCCTTGTAATGGCAGGTTATTATCATTATTACGCACCAGCGTCAAGGTATTTTCAATGAGTTTTCTTTTTAAAATCAATGCGCCCGGCGAATTCAAATCCTCTTCGATATTGGTCAGGGCGATAGGGCTGAAACTTTGTAAGCCGAGCTTATATTTTGCATGGAGTATTTTCTTGACGGACACTTCCAGCCTTTCCCAGGTGAGTCTGCCGTCTTCGAGGGCGGCTTTGATGGCTTTTTGTGCAGCAGGCACATCAGGAGGCAGGAGCAATACATCGTTTCCAGCCATCATACAATTCACCTCTACTTCTCCCGGATCGTAGTATTTTGTAACGCCTTTCATGCCTAGTCCATCTGTGAATATCAGTCCTTCATAGCCTAGTTGGTCTTGCAATAAATCCGTAACAATCTTTGGTGATAAAGTGGAAGCCAGATTGGGCGTATCATCCAGTGTAGGGATGGAAAGGTGGGCGATCATCATGCTTTGTAAGCCGTGTTGTGCCATTACTTTGAAAGGGTATAATTCCACGCTATCCAGTCGATTATAATCGTGATTAATAACCGGCAGATCCAAGTGAGAATCCACATCTGTGTCGCCATGTCCAGGGAAATGTTTGGCGCAAGCCATCAAGCCATTATCCTGCATACCCATAGCATACATATAGCTTTTTGCGGTGACATTATAACGGTCTTCGCCGAAAGAACGATCATTGATTACCGGATTATCGGGGTTGTTATTAATGTCTACTACCGGCGCAAAATTGACATGTACACCCAGTCTTTTACATTGGCGAGCGACTTCTGTCCCCATATCATAAATAAGTCGATTATCCGAAATAGCGCCTAAAGCCAATTGACGGGGAAAACTAATGCCTGCTTCTTTAAAACGCATGCCCAAACCCCATTCTGCATCCATAGCGACCATCATGGGTATTCGGGCTTTTGCCTGATAACGATTAAGTAATTCTGCCTGTTTGCGGGGTGTACCCTGAAAGAAACAGAGTCCGCCGACGTGGTATTTTTCTACTAAGTCCTGAACGCTATTTTCATGGTCTGCGCCTTTGTTGGAATGGGCACGTATCATGAATAATTGCCCAATGCGCTCATCTTCGGTGAGTGCAGTATACATGGAGTCTACCCAGGTTTGTTGCTGTTTTTCTGCTTCTGTGATGACTTCTTTGATCTCTTTTTCGGTAGATGGCATGAAGTAGGGTACGGCGAAGTAGGCAACAGCAGCTAGTGCCAGCAGAATAGGCAGACGTATCATAATTTTTCTGGATAATGTATTATTGGATGACTTTTTCTTTGACTTCAAAATCTATTTTTTGTGTTAGACGTACTTTAGCATGAAAACAGGTCGGTTTAGGTAGTAAAATGCTAGACAGCATTTAATGTTATACGCTTTTCACTTTTTATAAGTGCAGAATTAGTTGCTCTGATAAGAATCTTATGATTCAATAAAATATCCATTTCCGACAGATCTTCTGTAAAAATAAAACTATTGAAGGCTTCAATCAAATTGGGAAAAGAAATAATGGCAGTAACTCTCCTGTTCTTCTCTATTATTCCCCTATCTCTAAAATACTTCACTGTTTCTATGATTTGGTTAATTGCGCTTCTTGGGTAGTCATATTCTTCTCTGAATGCTGCCTGTAAGTTATTGGCATATTTTGTTTCCACAAATAAAATCCAGTCAGAACCTTTACAACTATTAGGGAATAAGACACATTCACATTGGGGATTATACACTCCAACGCTAACAGGTAAAGCATTTTCCTTAAACCCATCAAAATATATAGCGATGGGTTGTTTATTTTTCAGATACACATATTTAGCATCAGCAGGCTCAGATTCCAGTAATTCAACATCTCCACTGTTTATGTCTTTATAATCTACAATATATAGCTCAGGTGCTTCAGATAGAAGCAAATTGTGGTCGGGTAGAATCGCTTCGATTTTATCCTTCATACTTCGAGGTGATTGAGCATTTCATAGTATTCATCCATGATGCTGTTCATAATGCGATTAAAATAATGCTTGCTTACCGTTCCTGTATTTTCGTCCTGAATAGATTTTATTTTGCCCTCCGCAATTTCCCATATGGACACCGATTTAGGGTCAATCCATGAATTTCGACTTGGCAGTTCTGCCTTTACCGCATCAGGCATATCGTCTTTGACATTATAGCCCATCATGCAATTATTGAGGGCGTAGAGAATGTAAGGACTGTGTGTGGTGATAGTAATTTTATGGTCTCTGGACGGGTGGTTGATTTTGTTGATTAGGAAATAGACTAAGTCTCTTTGGGTTTCGGGGAATAAGTTTTGTTCGGGTTCTTCTATGATGAATTGTGAATGGTGGTATCGTACTTTTATTGTAAAAAAACGACTGACTATACGTGACCATTTACGTTTTAAAATTGCTTTGTCAACTTCGGTCAATTTTTCTTTGTCTTTAAACGAAGTATCTACTTCATTTCCTATTGTGGATAATTCATTTACTGACAAGGATACTCTTCCTGCATAAAAACCCCCTACAAGATAATGTACAAGCATCGCCAAAGGTGTAACAGACTGTAAGCCACTTGAGGCATTTTTGAGTGAAATTTCTTTCTCATTTTTTAAAATTAAAACATCAGCATCACTATCATCAACATGATGATAAGCTACATCCAAGTTCAGTATCGGCAAAGAGTTTTCTTTAGAATATTTCTTTTTGACATCATACCAGTCGTACAAGAAACTCATGATATTATCATTAGTCTCTTTAAACTTACCAAGATTGGGAATCACCGAAACAAAGTTTCTCTCTGCCGGAATGTATATATTTTTAGATTTTCTATAATTTTCGTTGTTGTTTTTACTTTCAATCGTTTCCTTTGCTCTTATACCTTTATAAGTTATAGAAATAAAATCACTTTCATAATTAATCAACGAACCCCTTCGAAAGTAATTTTTATCAATTCGATGAAAGTTGATAAACTGTTCTGAGAATTTATAATCATACCTGCCGTCCAGAATGTAGCGTTTTTCCACCCACTGACAATAACTTATAACTTTAGCAATGGTACTTTTCCCACTACTTTGTGGACCCATGATTATATTAACCTTGTTAAGGTTTATTTCAACATTATTTATTGGACCTATATTTTTTATGGTTATTTTTCCCATTTACCTGCATTGTAATTTAAATACAAATTTACATTATATTTTTGTTTCTACCAGATACACATTTCACTATTTCTCTTTTTGCAATTTTGTTGGTGGACAAGCTTTCTGTGTTAGACGGGAAACTATGATAATAGTTAACAAACCGCTTAACATAGCCAGGGTTCTGAATGGGAATAAGACCACTCCGTTCTCTATCATGGGGTAAGGTATCGTTATGGGTATTCCCAATGTAGCATCTCCACCGCCAAAGCGCAATATAAAGGCGATAATAAAGCCTGCTATAGAACCGTACATATTGGCTTTTTTATCAAAAAGGGCGGTAACTAATTGTGGAAATAAGAGACAATACACAAAGTCGCTACATAAAAACCAGAGGGCATAAATGCTTTCTATTTTTAAAGCCAATATAGTAGCAGCTATACCGATAATCCAGACACAACGCTTGATGATTTTTGCCAGGTTTTCGGAAGTAATATTTGGTTTTACCAATGGACGATAGACATTCCAGCTTGCCATAGACGAAGCCGATAAAATGGAAGAATCGGCGGATGACATCACGGCTGCGGCTATGGCGCCCAAGCCTATGGTGGCTACAATACTTGGTGTCATATAACGCATGACATAAGGTAAGGTTAAGGCTGGTGTTTTATCGAGTTCTGCCTGCTGTACTGCATCCCAGGCATGTACATCGCCTATGACGCCGATCAGTACTGCCGGGATAGCTGCTATTAAACAAATGACGCCAGCCATGATGGATAAATTGCGGGCTGTATTTTCGTCTTTGGAAGAGAGTACCCGTTGGAAATAAACCTGCCAGGGAATACCGCCAAACATTAGTAGCAAGGCATAATCCCACCAGTTCCAATAATAGCTTCCTAATGCTTCTTTTGATGGTAATAAAGTGGCTGCTGCGCCTTTTTTCTCCACATAAGCCGACCAGGTTTCGCTCAGTCCTCCTGTCATTTCCAAAGCGAATGGAATAACGAGTATCAGCCCGACAAACAAGAGTATCATTTGTACAATATCCGTCAGGGCTACCGCCCATAATCCACCGATAGCTGTATAGGCAATCGCTATGACTGCTGACAAGACAATGGCTTCCTGTGCTTCCAGTCCAAGTATAGTTCCGAAAGTCGTACCGAGGGCAGTTAAAATGGCTGATGTCCAGAAAATTTCGCCCGAAAGGGCAGGTAAAAACAAGACGGCTGCCATGCGTTTGCCATATCGCTGTGCCAATGGATCGAGCATGGTTTTAAATTCGTATCGGCGCATGATTTTAGCGAAAAATAAGCCACCAATGATGAGGCTCATGGCATAACCCCAGGGTGCCTGTACCCATACCAAACCGGACTCTTTTGTCGCCTGTGCTGTACCATTGATATATCCTCCGCCTATCCAGGTGGCACTCATAGTGAAAACGGCAATCCAGAGCGGAATGCTGCGTCCGGCAAGTATGACATCCGTGGCATTCTTGGCTTGTCGCAAATTGGCGGCATAATTGCCAAAATAGAAAATCAGCCCATAAAAGACCATCATAGCAATGAAACCTCCCCAGAATACGTCTTTGTCGGTAAAGAAGTATAGGTACAAGCCTATCAGCGATAGAAAGGCGAGCAGGATGAGTGTTGGGCGAAATGAGGCATGTCTTTTAGTCATTACTTTTGCTTAAATTTGCTGCATTATACGATATTTTTTACTTTGTAGCTCAAAACAATACACTTTTGTTCTTATGCTTTTATGTGGTGATTAGTACTTGCAATTTATTATTTTGACTGGGGTCTCAGTTCATTTTTTTCATTCGATAAAAAAACGAAGCAAAAAAATCTCGCACAAAAAAACTCCTCCGTCAAACACTTTTTGTGCAGGCCATCGCCACCTCAGTTATTAAATATTTAAGTTTTGTTGTACTGTTTTTATAAATTACTCAACCCATGACACAAGCCACTCTTACTCAAAAAGCGCTCGCTTTAGGCGTGCATTTATTTACTTCCTCTGGCGTATTAGCTGCATTTATGGCGATTCGTGCCATTAGTGAAGGGGCTTTGCATTGGCAGCGGGAGGCGATGTTCTGGCTGGTCTTGGCTTTGTTTATTGATGGGGTAGATGGGGCTATGGCAAGGGCAGCCAGGGCGAAAGAGGTATTGCCAGGCTGGGATGGAAAGGCTATTGATTATGTGATCGACTTTCTGACTTATGCTGTGATTCCTGCTTTCTTTTTGTATAAATCAGCTTTATTACCTGAGTCTGTTGTCTTGTTTAGTGTGTTTGCGGTTTTGCTGACTTCTGCTATGTATTATGGCAAAATGGGGATGGTATCAGATGACCTTTATTTTGTGGGTTTTCCGGTGATGTGGAATATGTTTGTGTTTTACATATTTTTTGTCACCAGCTTCAGTCCCTGGATAAATTTCGGTTTGGTGATCTTCTTTTGCGTGATGCATTTTGTGCCTTTGAAGTATGTGTATCCGAGCAGGACGACTCATTTTAGGTGGTTGAATATTGTGAATACAGCTTTGTTTTTGACAATAAATTTGACGATTATTTATCTGTACCCTAAGAAGTATAGTGCTTTGACTGTCCTAGCAATCCTTTCCTTGCTGTATTATGTCTGGATTACTGTTTATGCTTCTTTTTTACTTAGCAAAAAGTAGATATATAGCATAATATCAGTACTTTTTTCTGAAACCTGCCTTCATTTTTTTCATTCGATAAAAAAACGAAGCAAATTATCCCGATAGCCATCGGGACGCACAAAAAAACTCCTCCGTCAAACACTTTTTGTGCAAGCCACCGCCACCTCAACAAAATAGCATTAAAGCTTTGTCAATACTCCGTATTGATATTGAGAATGCTCCGCATTCGTTTAAGACCTAAT
>JAHDFX010000238.1 GCA_020627965.1 Saprospiraceae bacterium
TAAATGGAGTAGGTATTCGTCCTTGGCCTTATTCTACAGATATGGGGGTCAACCCACATACTTATGGTGATGTACCTAGCGAAGCAATTCCGCACGGAGTAGGTTCTGTATGGTGCGCTATGATCTGGGATATGCACTGGGCATTGATCGATCAATATGGCTATGACGCTGACCTGTATAATGGTACAGGTGGTAATAATATCAGTATGCAATTGGTAATAGACGGTATCAAATTCCAGGATTGTAATCCTAGTTTCCCGGATGCCCGTGATGGTATTCTGGAAGCTGATATGGTTAATTATGGCGGAGCCAATCAATGTCTGCTTTGGGAAATATTTGCACGTCGTGGATTAGGTTTCAGTGCAACTGATGGAGGTAATGAAGCTTTTGATATTGCTCCTGCCTGTATTACGCCCACAGAGGCACCAGCCGTTGATTTTGAAGTAAGTGCTACAGAAAGCTGTGATGGTTTGGTATACTTTTCTGATTTGTCTGCAAATTACCCAGATACATGGAATTGGGATTTTGGTGATGGCAATACATCAGCTATGCAAAACCCAAGTCATCAATATACTGCTTCTGGTACATACACAGTTACACTGACTGCCAGTAATATTATTGGTATGAATACAGAAACAAAAACTTCTTATATCACAGTCGATCTGCCTGCTGCACCAACTTTTACAGGTTTGACAACAGTTTGTGAAGGTGAAACGACTACACTGACTGCTGCCGCAGACGACCTGGCTTACTGGTTAGATGGTGGTGGAAATGTATTGGGAACAGGTGCTACATTTACAACACCTGCATTAGCTGCTAATACTACCTATTATCTGGAAAACAGAGAATCGAAGCCAGTTCAGAATGTAGGGCCTACAGACAATAGCTTTTCTACAGGGGGTTACCACAATACTGGTTTCCGTGGAACAGTTGACTTTGAAGCTTTCGGGGCATTTACTATCGTTTCAGTCTGGATAGATGCCGGAGATGCAGGGAATCGCCTGATTGATCTGGAGCAAAATGGAAACGTGATCGCTTCCGTTACTGTACCCGTTCCAAGTGCAGGCCCACAGCGTATCGACTTAGGGCTGGAGGTTCCTGGTCCAGGAAATTACTCATTGGCTGCCGAAACGGTGAATTTATATAGAAATGACAGTGGAGCTTCTTATCCATATGATATCAATGGTTTGGTATCACTGACGGGTTCTTCTGCTGGTGGTGCTTACTACTACTATTTCTACGATTGGGAAGTACAGGAGCCGCCATGCGTCAGTGATCAGGTAACTGTTGATGTTACTGTGGAGGAATGTATTAATACCAATGATGTAGAATTGGCGGAAGTATTCACAATACAGCCGAACCCGAATGATGGTGCTTTCAATATCGAATTGGAAGCTAAGGCACAGGAAGAGGTAGAGGTAATTGTTCTGGATATTCTTGGTCAGGTAGTTTTCCAGCAAAGCTATGCTTTCCAGACGGGGCAGTTGAATACGAGTATCGAATTGGATAATCCTGCTTCGGGTACTTACTTTGTACAGGTGAGTGCGGGTAATCAGGTTAGCTATCGCAAGGTAGTGGTAAGGTAAAAAAATCGTCAGTCCTCAGGAGGTAGACGAAAAATATATAAGCCGCCTGCAAGTCAAAAAAAATGTGATACACACGATTTGCAGGCGGCTTTTTATTTATTTTATTAAATGCTAACTTTATAGAAGTTTTAAAGCTTAACAAAGTGTATATTACAAATTGCACAGTTTCACTAAATTTTACTCCGTTGTCCACCCCCTGCGCCCCCTCCGAAGGGGGACAAAAAGACGTCAAAATCCCCCTTTGGAGGGGGCGCAGGGGGTGGAATGTTGAGCGTTTTTGTGCAATTTGTTACACACACCTTAACAAATTTACATAAAATGAAAACAAGATTACTATTTACTTTGCTCATTTTCTATAGCCTTGCTATGAATGGGCAAACCTGGGAAGAAGTGGGGACTACCTCATTTCAAAGACATCACGGGATTGGTTTTGCGCTGAATGGATATGGTTATATACTAACCGGAGACGACGGGCAATCTTCACTAACTCAGACTTTTCACAGATATACACCTGCTACAGACACCTGGGAGCAATTGCCAGATTATCCGGGCGTGCCGAGAGGTTATGGAATAGGAGATACCTGGGATGGTAAATTATATTTTGGTTTTGGCTACACGCCATCTGGGGAAGGTAGAGATCTGTGGGAATATGACCCGAATACCGATACCTTTACTCAACTGCCGGACTGTCCCTGTGAGGGAAGAGCGCACCCTGCATTTGTTGCCCATCAGGATAAAGTCTTTGTGGGTATGGGAAGTGGTGTGAATGGAAACCTGGGCGATTGGTGGGTATATGACATCAATACGCAGGTGTGGTCGCAAAAAGCTGACCTGCCAGGTGCAGACAGACACCATCCTTACCAATTTGCTATTGGAGATGATATCTATGTAGGTTCGGGGCATGAATACGATTGGTATAGATATAGCCCGAGCAATGATACCTGGACACAGGTGGCTAATTTGGGAACACTAAGAAGAGTAGCTGGTGCGCAATTTAGTCATAACGGAAAAGGATATGTGCTAAGTGGAACGGATGATAATCATGGCGATATGCCTACTGGTGAATTTTGGGAATATGATCCTGTGACAGATAGTTGGCTGGAACTGCCTCCGCATCCGGGACCATCTCGCTGGGCACCGGCATCGTTTATCATTGATGGATATGTCTACATGTTTACCGGACAAAGTGGGGCTAATGATGCTATTGTGTATCGCTTTGATCTGGATGAACTTGCGCCAACAGAAGTGCCAGAGATAGATTTTGAAGCCAATACGACAGAGAGTTGTGATGGCGAAATTTATTTTACCGATAATTCTACCAATTACCCGGATACCTGGGCTTGGGATTTCGGAGATGGTAATACGTCTACATTACAAAATCCAACACATGAGTATGCGGCTAATGGTACTTATACCGTTACGCTTACTGCGACGAATATCATAGGTGCGAATACAGGCGTGAAAACATCTTATGTAACCATTGATATGCCTGCTGCACCCACTTTCACCGGAACAACAATGCTCTGTGAAAATGAAAGTACGACTTTGACAGCTAGTGCCGATGATACGGTTTACTGGCTGGATGATAATGGAAATGTATTGAGTACAGGAAATACTTTTACTACACCAAACCTGACTACAAATACCAGCTATTATCTGGAAAGCAGAGAGCTAAAGCCAGTTGAGGGTGTTGGTCCGGCGAGCAGTATTGGCGGCGGTGGTTACCATAATACTGGTTATCGGGGAACTGTCATTTTTGAAGCTTATGCACCATTTACTTTATTGTCGGTATGGATTGATGCTGGTTCAACCGGAAACCGCCAGATTGATTTGGAAATGAATGGAGCGGTCATTGATAGCAGAATTGTTCCTGTAAATTCGACTGGTGGACAGCGTGTCGATCTGAATTTTGAAATAACTGCTCCAGGCAATTATGCATTGGCTGCTGAGTCAGTTGATTTGTATAGAAATGACTCAGGTGCTGCTTATCCGTATACCATTAATGATCTGGTTTCAATTACTGATTCTCCTGCCGGAGAGGATTTTTATTATTACTTCTATGAGTGGGAAGTGCAGGGGCAGCCTTGTATTAGTGAGCAGGTAATCGTAGATATTATGGTGGAAGAATGTATCAATACGAACGATACAGAACTGGCAGATGTATTTAACATACAGCCCAATCCAAATAATGGTGTGTTCAATATCGAACTAGAAGGTACTTCAAATGAAGAGATCAATATCATAGTCTTTGATATTCTCGGACAGTCTGTTTTTCAGCAAAGCTATGCTTTCCAGACTGGTCAGTTGAATACTAATATTGAATTGGAAAATCCTGCTGCGGGTACTTACTTTGTACAGGTAAGTGCTGGTAATCGGGTAAGCTATCGTAAGGTAGTGGTGAGATAAAATAGTCATCAGTCCTTCGGACGTCAGGAGGTAACTGATAGGATATATAAATAGCCGTCTGCAAATCAAACGATTTGCAGACGGCTTTTGTTATGACTTGATAGTGAAGGTTTATTTAATGGATGAAAAAGAGTAAATTTGTAACATGATAAAAAATCCAAAGATCACACACATAGAAAAAGTCGAATTATCAACTAGCTATTGAAAATCCTGAAACTGCGCCTTTGATTTATAAAATCAAAACAGACATCGAAGACTACCTTGTTAAATTGCAAAATTAATATCAGCCAAATCATGCAGCAATACCACCAACTTTTACAACACATTCTAGACAAAGGAAACAAAAGAGGAGACCGCACAGGAACAGGAACTATAGGCGTTTTCGGTTACCAGATGCGTTTCGATCTCAGCGAAGGCTTTCCTTTACTGACGACAAAAAAATTGCACCTCCGTTCCATTATCTATGAATTACTCTGGTTTATAAAAGGTGATACGAATATTCGTTATCTGGATGAAAATAAAGTCAGGATATGGGATGAATGGCCTTTTGAAAAGTATAAAAAAAGTGAAGCTTATCAGGGAGAAGACCTGAAAGCATTCAGGCTTCGTATAATTGAAGATGAGGCTTTCGCCAAAAAATGGGGGGAATTGGGACCTGTATATGGCGCACAATGGCGCAATTGGCAAAGTCAAAGAGGTGAATCAGTAGATCAGCTTTCCAATGTCATTGAGCAGATTAAAAATAATCCGAATGGTCGTCGTCATATTGTATGTGCCTGGAACCCTGGTGAAATTCATCGAATGGCACTTCCGCCCTGCCATTGTCTTTTTCAGTTTTATGTAGCTGAAGGAAAATTATCCTGTCAGCTTTACCAACGTAGTGCAGATACTTTTCTTGGTGTTCCTTTCAATATTGCTTCCTATGCACTACTAACGATGATGATCGCACAGGTCTGTGATTTGGAGCCAGGTGAATTTGTGCATACTTTTGGCGATGTACACCTGTATAACAATCACTTAGAACAAGCAAAACTACAACTAACTCGTGATATTCGCCCATTACCTCAAATGAAAATCAATCCTGATGTTCACTCAATTTTTGACTTTACATACAAAGATTTTGAACTCATCAACTACGATCCACATCCACATATCAAAGCAGCAGTATCAGTATGATACTTCCGATATTAAAAAAACTTTAATGTACTACTTTTGTTAGTGGACAAAACCAATAGTTTTGTCGTTTTAAAAAGGTGTTGGGTTTTACTTGAATTTATATTGAATTAAAAGACCTGTTTAGGTCGGGAGTATCTACTATTTATGTGTCTTTTAGTTTGTTCATCTATTGTCCGTACTTGTCAATGTCTGCTAAGTATTCAATTTGTTGAGTTTTTGCTGACAAAAAGATGACAATATTTGTTAACTTTAGGGTTCACAAAAATAGGATAGCCCCCAGAGAATCCATATGAAACAAAGCGTATTAAAAATGTAGACTATGAGATATTTATCTACTCTAAATTTTGCCCCCTTAAAACACATTATTCCCTTTGTAATGTTGGCACTTCTGATATTAACTAATCATCAGACAGCCTATGCTTCGCATGCTATGGGAGCTGACCTGACTTATTCTTGTATTAATGATGATACTTATGAGATCACACTGACATTTTACAGGGACTGTAGTGGTACAACAGCACCAACTTCTCCAATTATTAATATTTCTTCAGCCACTTGTGCGCAGAGTACTTCTATTACGCTGACCCAACAAGGGCCACCCGTAGAAATATCGCCGATTTGTGATGCTAATATCGCCAACAGTACGTGTAATGGGGGAACCCTGCAAGGCGTAGAGCAATACACATATACAGGGATATATACTTTCCCTGAAGATTGTAAAGATTGGATTCTTAGCTACTCGCTCTGTTGTAGAAATGGTGCAATTACTAACTCCACCAATCCCGAAAATTATGATATTTATGTTGAAGCTTTACTAAATAACCTTAGTGTAGATTGTAATAATTCTCCTGTATTTACAACACCTCCTGTTCCTTACATTTGTGTTGGACAGCCATTTAATTATAATCATGGTGTAATTGATGCAGAAGGTGATTCATTGGTGTATACACTTGTTGATCCATTGAATGCCCCTGGTGACCCTGTTCCTTATGTGGCGGGATTGTCTTCAATATATCCAATTACTACAACGACTGGTACGGTTACATTCGATACAGAAACTGGGCAGATGGGCTTAATACCAGATGGCGTACAGATTGGTATTGTAGCGGTATTAGTTCAGGAATTTAGAGACGGACAACTCATTGGTTCTACTATTCGGGATATGCAGGTGGTGGTTATTAGTTGTAATAATAACACACCTACAGTCGATCCGCCAATTAATGTCACTGGTGGTCAGTTCGATGGAACTACTTTTCAGGTTTGTGCAGGTAATACACTTTCTTTTGATATTTCCGCAGAGGATGCCGATCCTGCCGATATTTTGAACGCTATTGATAATATTAGTACAGCTATACCAAATGCAACATTGACAGTAACTGGTACCAATCCTCTGACAGCAACATTCAATTGGCCAACTTCGGCAGATGATGTCGGGAGTTACGGTTTTGCCATTACTATTGAAGATAATGCTTGTCCTATTGTTGGTTTTCAGGTACTAGGGTATGAAATTTTTGTTCCGGGTGTAAATATAATGGCAGCAGATACAACAATTTGCCCAGGTGTTACACAATCTATTGGCTTAGATGCAATTCCGTTTGGAAGCCTTAATCCAGGTACATTTACCTGGTCACCTGCAACTGGACTGGATGATCCGAATGTTCAAAACCCTATTGCTACAGTAGATCAGACAACAACCTATACCGTAACTTACGATGATGGAACTTGTGTGGTAAGTGATGAAGTAGATATTGTAGCTGATGGAGCTCTGGCAGCCACTCCGGCTGTTTCAAGTACATGTGGTGGACCCATCCAACTGGAAGCTACATATACTGCAACAGTGCCACCACCTCCACCTGGATGTGGAATCAGCACAGGCCCATGCACAAGTCCTTTCTCTACTTATGAAATTGGTACAGATGTAACAGCAACAGGACCTGGTGGAACCAGTAATGAAGGTGGCTCTCCTTATCTGGGGTATTATGAAGATGGACGTACTCAAATGTTATATCTAGCTTCCGATTTACAGGCTGCTGGTTTGGTTGCTGGCTTGATTAGTGAAGTTGCCTTTAATGTTTCTACCATTAACAGTTCTCAGCCATATAGTGGTTTTACCATTAAAATGGGATGTACTGAAATGACAACTTTTACCAATGATTTTGTTGCCGGATTAGATCAGGTCTATAATAATGCAGCAGTATCGCCAGCACTTGGATGGAATACTTATGTATTGGACGATCAGTATGAATGGGATGGAGTTTCCAATGTAATCATAGAAGTTTGTTATGATAATACCAGTTGGACAAATTACGATCATGTTTTCTATTCAGCCACTACATATAGCTCAGTTCTGTACAGAAGGGTAGATGGTAGTTCTGGTTGTAACCTGGCTACTCCAACGGTTTCTTTTAATTTGCCAAATATTCAATTAGCAAATTGTGAAGTAGCACCACCACCGCCTGCAGTTACTTTCGACTGGTCGCCGGTAGATGGTCTGGATGATCCGACTATATATAACCCGATGGCTTCGCCTGCAGTTAGTACTACTTATACCGTGACTGTTACAACAGCAGAGTGTTCTTTCTCTGAAAGTGTACAGGTCAATGTAGAAGGTTTTGACGTGACAGCAATGGGGGAAGATCTCGGTTGTGGGGGCACTACAGGCTCTATCAATGTAGATGTAGTAGGTGGAACAGCACCATATGATTATGACTGGAGTGATGATACAGTAGATGGTATAGAAGACCCCACTGGACTTACTCCGGGAGTTTATACAGCAACGGTAACAGATGCAGGTGGATGTATTACTACAATTTCAGCAGAGATCACGACATTAGCTTCTCTTGCTCTGACTACTGCAAGTACTGATGCTAATTGTTTTGGAGATAGTGATGGTACAGCAAGTGTGACAGTAGGTAGTGGAGTACCACCTTATACATATACATGGGATAGCGGTCTGCCGGGAACACCAACTCAGACAGGCTTATCAGCAGGAATATATAATGTTACCGTTGCTGATGTGAATGGCTGTGAGAGTTTCACCTTTGTAACGATAGGAGAGCCAATTGAATTAGTGGCTACTTCTATAGGTGAGACACTACTTTGTACAGGCGATACAGATGGAGATATTGCCGTAACTGCTTCTGGAGGTACAGGAGTTTATACTTATACCTGGGATAATGGCTTACCAGCCACCGATACACAAACAGGTCTTGCTGCAGGAACATACACGGTGACAGTAGCTGATGACGGTGGTTGTGAAATTGTACTTTCTGAGGTGATTGATGAACCTGCTGACGGATTGAATGTCAGTCTGGCCTCACAGGATATTCTTTGTACTGGTGATGGTAATGGTTCTATTGATCTGACGGTTGCAGGCGGTACAGGTACATACACTTATACTTGGGATAATGGACTGCCAGGCACAGAAGATCAGACAGGACTGAATGGAGGAACTTATAATTATACGGTTACTGATGTAAATGGTTGTTCACTAGATGGCACAGTTACAGTAAATGAACCAGCTACCGCACTAACGGCTTCGGCTACTGGTGAAACACTGGCTTGCGATGGAGATACAGACGGGAGTATTACTCTAACAGTTGGTGGT
>JAHDFX010000239.1 GCA_020627965.1 Saprospiraceae bacterium
GAACGGTCTCAGTAAATAAAAATGAAAAACAAGTGCATTTTTCAAGATACAAAGACGAAGACATAAAGAACTTAGGTAGTGTAAGTACAAGATCTTTTATGTATGGTGGTCATTCGTCAGTGGAACAAGATGGTCGTCAAATACTTGAAAAAATTAGTTTGCTACGTTATTACAATATCCAGCTCTCCGCCTTCAAAGGCAAAGCAGGAAAACAAACTGGCTACATAGAAAATGATGCTTCCAATTTAGTTTCCTTCATTGATTATCTGAATAATAATAATGCTGTTCAATTAAAACGGATTGAAGCAGAACTCAAAAAATGTGTAAAAGATTTTGAATTAGTCAGAACACCTATAAAAGATACTGACAATGTCAGACAAATCAAGTTATTTGATAGTAATGGTATAGGTTTCTGGGCTGATGAAGTCTCTGAAGGCACTTTATATTTCTTGGCACTGCTTTGTATCATTTACCAGCCCAATCCGCCCAAAATACTGCTACTCGAAGAGCCAGAAAAAGGTATTCATCCTCGCAGAATAAAAGAAGTTATTGACTATATTTTTGACTTAGCAGAAGATAAGGGAATTCAAGTCATATTGACCACTCACAGCGAGCAGGTCGTTAACCAATTTAAAGATTTACAGGAGCATATTTTCATTGTGGATAAGCCTGGAGATGAAACCATCGTGAAAAACCTGCAAAAAGATGTAATAGAAAAATCACATCAACAATCAGAAGAAAACAATATTCCAAAAATAAATTATAGAGAAGCACTTGGCGACCATTGGATGTCTGGTCTTTTAGGTGGAGTTCCAGCATGAAAACGATAACATACGGCATATTTGCAGAGGATGCTGCTAACCAAATATTTATGAAAAACGTGATACCACAATTGATTGAATATTTTGGGATAAAAAATGAAATTATTCTTGAGCATGAAGAAGATTTTACTAAATTCATAATAATTTCGAGTACTCCAAATATAGAGGGAGAGAAGAGAAAAGTAATGAAGAAAAAGGTCTATAACAGACAAAAACCCACTAATTCAAAATCCAACCCGATTGTAGAATCACTCTCTGAATCTTTCGACATCAACTGGCTATGCCAATGCTCAGAAAGCTTCGACCACTTTGTGAATGAATTTGAGCAATATATAGAAAATATTAAAAACTAAGTACTTCCTCCACTATGCTACAATACCTGAGAAATCCGATACTACGTACCTACAACGACCTGGCAAAATATCTGGGTTTAGAAATCTTGTTTACCAATACAGAATGGCTTCAGGCACCCTCAGTAGAAGGGCAATATAGAGCCAGGCACATCAGGATATTTTCATTTTATGTGAGTAAAATGACTGGTATGGGTAAAAACCGTAGAATGAGAACTTACCCATATACCTCTGTATTTATACGTTGTGATAATTTTTACAAATATAAACTCTCCATATCTCCTGGAAAGCCTGGTCGAAAAATACTTCGCAAGCTCAAAAGCCTATTTTTTGAATCGGGTGAAGAAACAGATGAACGTCTCTTAATGGATAATTATACCTTGAGTTATAACGATAGTTATTTTGCAGATACTGTTCTGGATAATGGCTTCAGGGATATGTTGCTAACCCATAAAAGTAGTTTGCAGGGAATGCTCCGTCTTGAAGATAATCTGATTGTTTATACAGAACGTACCATGCTTGATCGGGAAGAAAAATGTAAACGCATCGAAGAAATAACCGATCTGGCAGTTAATCTTGCTGAGATCATTGAGCATTTTACCTCAAGGCACCGAACGGAAGTATAGCAACATTATTCATAAACACCGACTATTCCAACACTTACAGCATCATTATAAAAACCTTCACATTCGGCATCAATACCATCTGCACATAATACATTCCCATCACAATCCACTGTAGGAAAAGCTATATCAAAACAGGGCGAATTGAGCGCATAGTATTGTTTATTATTAAAAATTAAAAGCAAGTTAAAGTCTGTCAAACAAACATGATTTTAGCTTTACATATATTATCATTGTCAAAGTTCCATCTAAGAACCTGAACATGGCATTTATTAAGCGTACATATCAATTCTTATTCCAACGCCATCGCAGGAAGACTTTAATCGTCCTTGCAGGCTTGATGATATGGTATGCCTTATGTCTCCCCACACATTTATTTAATGACCCGACATGCATGGTATTAGAAGACGCAGATGGTGCTTTGCTTGGCGCCAGAATTGCTGGTGACGGACAATGGCGTTTTCCTTACAATGAAGATATTCCTGAGAAGTTTATTAAAGCCATTACCACTTTTGAAGACAAACGTTTTTTCAAACATCCCGGCATTGATATTCTGGGTTTTGGCAGGGCAATGCAGCAAAATATTCGCAATGGCAGAATAGTAAGCGGTGGCAGCACACTGACTATGCAAACTATTCGTATGTCCAGAAAGGGAAAATCCAGAACAGTCTGGCAAAAGCTGGTAGAAATGATATTGGCTACCCGCCTGGAAATCCGGCATAGCAAGCACGAAATTATGAGCCTGTATGCTTCTAATGCGCCTTTTGGTGGCAATGTAGTCGGCCTAGATGCAGCTTCCTGGCGTTATTATGGCAAATCGCCCAATTTATTATCATGGTCAGAAGCAGCTACACTGGCAGTATTGCCCAATAGCCCATCCTTGGTACATCCGGGGCGCAACAGACAAGCTTTAATAGGTAAACGCAATCGCTTATTAGATAGGATGTTGGCTAATGGCACATTCGATTCATTGACTTGCGAACTGGCAAAAACAGAGCCGCTACCCGAAAAACCTCACCCCCTACCCCGCCTGGCTCCCCATTTGCTCGATCGGGCTTTTGTAGAACATTTTAAACAAAAGAAAAACAGCCTTACCCGTCTTAGAACGACGCTTGACAGACAATTACAATTATTTGCAGCACGTACGCTTCGTAAGCATCATAATCGTTACGCTTCCAATGGCGTTCACAACCTGGCTGCTATTATTATTGATGTAGAGACTGGCGATGTGTTGGCTTATGTTGGCAATGTATTTCATCAGGAAAGTGATGAGCATGGGCATGAAGTCGATGTTATTCAGGCGCCCAGAAGCTCAGGTAGTATTTTAAAACCTTTTCTCTATGCCATGATGGTAGATGAAGGCGAAATACTGCCTCAAAGTCTGATTTCTGATATACCCACCAATATGTACGGCTATCGCCCATTAAATTTCCATGAGACTTTTGATGGAGCTGTTCCGGCACGACGGGCAATTATTCGCTCTCTTAATGTGCCTTCGGTGAGAATGTTGCAACAATACAGTACTGAAAAATTTCATTTTGGATTACAAAAAATGGGCTTTAGCACCTTGTACCGGCCACCTACTCATTATGGCTTGACACTTATCGTAGGAGGTGCAGAAACAACACTTTGGGATGTCACCAATGCCTACACCTGCATGGCACGTACTGCTTCAAAATTTTATGAAAATAATGGTAGGTATAATCCTTATGACTGGCGGTCATTGAATTATGTTTATGGCGTAAAACCCAAAACAATTTCAGAAAGAAAATTACTCAAAAGTCCGCCTCACATCAGTGCTGCTGCTGCCTGGACTGCACTGGAAACTATGAAAGAGGTAGAACGTCCAAGCTCAGAAGGGGCATGGGAGATGTATAGTTCATCTAAGAAGATCGCCTGGAAAACGGGTACTAGCTTTGGCTTTCGAGACGCCTGGGCAGTTGGTGTTACACCTGAATATGCTGTCGGGGTATGGGTAGGCAATGCCGATGGAGAAGGTCGTCCGGGGCTGACAGGTATCAATGCGGCAGCTCCTGTACTTTTTGACTTATTCGATATTCTACCAGTCAGCGAATGGTTTGACCAGCCTTATGATGATATGGTCAAAATCCCGGTCTGCTCGAAAAGTGGTTACAGGGCTTTGACTATTTGCGAACAAACCGATAGTTTATGGGTTCCTTCAAGAGGTGTGGAGGCTCCAGCATGCCCTTTCCATCAAACTGTTCATCTAGATAAACAGAGTGTGTATCGTGTCCACAGCGAATGTGAAACGCCCACAGAGATGGTGCATGAAAGTCGCTTTGTATTGCCACCACTAGAAGAGTTTTATTACAAAAGCAAGCATCCTGATTATCGGCCTTTACCTCCTTATCGGGAAGATTGTTTATCCTCCGGTCATTTGGTGAATAGCCGGGCTATGCAGCTAATTTATCCGAAACCTAATACTAAAATATACCTGCCCAAAGATTTGGATGGGGAAAAAACCAGTACCGTATTCAAGGTAGCACATCGTAGTTCTGATGCTAAAGTTTACTGGCACATCAATGATGAATATGCTGGAGTAACCGAAATTTTCCACCACCTTGAACTTATGCCCGAACCCGGAAAACACAGGCTCACTTTAGTAGATGAAAATGGCTATAGAATTGAAGAGAAATTTGAAATATTGGGTTATAAAAACCAATAAGTAAGGAATGGTAATTAGGCTTCTAATTTAAGTTTCCAACGGTTATGTGTCCAAAGCCAATACTCCGGCTTTTCCTTGATACGTTTCTCCAATAGGCGGACATGTTTTTCGGTAATTTCTCCATATTTTGTATTGTTCGGATCATTCTCCAGCCACTCTAATTTGAAAGTATAATAGCCCCTTTTTATTTTGTAAATGTGTGTAAATACAATAGGCAAATCATACTGTTTGGCAAATTTCTCTGTTCCATATAATACAGCAGTTTCCTGATTTAAAAATTGTGTACGGTAGTACTTTTTAGCGTTTCGGGAAGGAGACTGATCGGTAGCAATAATGACGGCTATTTGTTGATCATGTTCTCGTTCAAAAGTTGCTCTCACTTCTTTTAAAGGCAATAAGTACATACCCATCTTAGCCCGAGATTCTTGTAATTTCCGATTCAGAAAATCATTTTTCAAAGGCGCATAAATACCCATCGTGCGGTGTGGGATCATTTCGTCAAAACGCATGGCAGCCATTTCCCAGCTATTATGGTGCCCTCCGGCTATAATGACGCTTCTCTTCTCTTCCTGTAGTCTGTTAATAACCTCCATATCAACTGGCTTACAACGGCGGCGAGCTTCTTCTTTTGACATGCTGAATGCCCGAATGCTTTCAAATATCAAATCACATAAATGTCTATAAAATTTCCTGGCTATCTGACGAATTTCTTTCGGCGTTTTTTCTGGAAATGACTGAGTCATATTATTGATGACCAGCTTTTTCCGATAAGGAAAGATATAGTACATTAATACGAAAACAACATCTGAAAACCGGTGGAGTATCCACATGGGTAGCAGAGAAAGCGGCTTGATGATTAGGTAGTATAGTAGTTGGGACATGAACTAATTAGTAATAAAATTTCAGAGCAAGTTCCAAATTCGTCGCAAGGAACTTTCAAAGTACCTTGAGAATCAAGCTACCTCCAAAACATATGAGAAAGCGAATCAAAATGAACATCAAGGTATAGCTGTATATTGTCTTAAGTTTTTACTGCCAATCCCAACTCCTCGCCTTTCGTCAGCATAAACTGGTAAGCGGCATCATACTCATTGGGAATATCGCCATCGAGAATGGCTTCTCTGATAGATTTTTTGATGACGCCTACTTCACGAGAAGGATCCAAGCCAAAGGTTTCCATGATGATCTCACCTGTAATCGGCGGTTGCCAATTACGGATACGATCTTTTTCTTCGATCTCAATCAACTTCTGTTTGACTAATTCATAGTTCCCCAGATAACGCTTAACTTTTTTCGGATTTTTCGATGTAATATCAGCTTCACAAAGCGTCATCAGATCATCTATATCTTCACCTGCTTCAAAGAGTAGGCGGCGAATGGCAGAATCAGTTATATTTTCTTTGGTCAGTGAAATCGGGCGCAGGTGCAAACGCACCAACTTTTGGACATACTTCATTTTCGCATCTGTCGGTAAACGTAATTTACGGAAAATACGAGGTGTCCACTTTGCGCCAAGCGCTTCATGCCCATGAAAAGTCCAGCCAGCTTTCGGATCAAAGCGTTGAGTGGGCGGTTTGGCTATATCGTGCATCAGAGCTGCCCAACGCAACCAGATGTTATTCGTTTTTTTACAAATATTGTCGATCACTTCCAACGTATGATAGAAATTGTCTTTATGGCGAACACCATTTTTAACCTTCACCCCTTGCAAAGCAGCCATTTCAGGGAAGATCAGCTTCAATAAACCTGAATCAAACAATAGTTTAAAGCCGACAGAAGGTTTTTCAGACATCAGTATCTTTTCCAGTTCGGTTGTGATTCGTTCCTGAGAAATAATACTGATGCGGTTTTTATAATCCTTAATTGCCTGAAAGGTATCTGAATTAATGGTGAATTTTAACTGGGAAGCAAAGCGAATAGCCCGCATCATACGCAGTGGGTCATCTGAGAAAGTACGACCGGGCTCTAATGGCGTTCGTAATATACGACGTTCCAGGTCTACAAGTCCATTAAAAGGATCAACTATAGTTCCGAAGTCATGATCGTTCAGGCTGACCGCCAATGCATTGATGGTCAGATCACGACGATTTTGGTCATCTTCGAGTGTTCCGTCTTCTACCTGCGGTTTGCGGGAATCTCTGCGATAAGACTCTCTTCTGGCACCTACAAATTCAACCTCCAACCCTTTATATACGAACATGGCGGTTCCAAAACGACTATATACAGCTATTTTGGGGCGGGGAAACAATCGGTCAGCAATCTTTTCTGCTAACTCTATCCCATTACCCACACAAACTATATCCATATCTTTGGACGGGCGTGCCAATAATCGATCACGTACATACCCTCCGACTACATAAGCCGGATATCCCAACTCTGTAGCTGTTTCACTAATAAGTTGAAAAATTCCACGTTCTTCTGGCTTGATATCGAAAAGCATACTTCACGTTCTTAGGCTTCTGAAACTAATAATCTATTGCAAAAATACAAATTAACTTGTAAGTTAGTTCCATAAAAACAAATGGTGTGTGTAACAAATGTGACCGTCTTCTTAATTACGAATAAAGATCAATTCTCCATTTTTAGCAATTTTTACAATAGTAGAAGGCTCATTTAACTCGCTTTCATTTTGTCGGTGCTGGACTATATAATCGACTTTTTCCAGTAATGTTGGATCTATTTCTGCAAAGTTACGGGGAGAATCGGCACCACTAAAATTGGCAGAAGTAGCAACTAAAGGACAATCAGCAGCAGCAATTAATTGTTTACAGAAATCATCTTTAACCACTCTTATAGCTACACTTTTATCATTTGAAATACTTTCGTCTGGCAGATTCTTTGCCTTTTCATAAATGATCGTTAATGGACGTTTATGGTAATCGATCAGCGCTGTAGCCTTCGGATGTACCCTTTCGACGTAGGTGAGTAGGCGCTGATAAGTGTCTATTAATAAAGGCATCGCCTTATCTGAACTTCGTTTTTTGAGTTCATAAATACGTTTTACAGCGGTTTTGTCTAATGCATTGCAGCCAATTCCCCAGATCGTATCGGTTGGAAAGACAATAAGTCCTCCGGCTCGCAAAACAGGTACTATTTTTTGAATTTCATCGTTATCAAACATAAGCATTTGTATATTTGTTGGGAATGATTGAGATATGTTGTAAAGCTACCACAAACCTAATTCATTATATGCCCCGTAAAGTTATTACATTGAACGCTATTCGTTACATAATTCTTGTCCTTGCTATAGTATTATTTTCTATTGATACTAAAGCACTCCATATTATTGGTGGAGACCTATCCTATGAATGTCTGGGTAATGGTAATTATCGCATTACCATGAATGTATATCGGGACTGTTTTTCGCAAGGTGGTGCCCAATTGGATGCCCCCGGATTCATTACTATTTTTGATGGAGGTCCAAGCCCTGGTTTAGCACAGCCCTCTTTTGCTGTAAACCTGGCAGATCAGGGTTTTATTCCTGCGGAAACAGATAACCCCTGTCTGGTACCTCCTTCCAATGTATGTGTAGAATTTGGTACTTATGTATTTGACATCAATCTTCCCTATTCTGCCAATGGTTACTTGATCGTTTATCAGCGTTGTTGCCGAAATGTAACGATCAACAATATTTATCAGCCAGGCGAAGCTGGTGCTTCTTATACGATCTTTTTATCGGATGAAGCGCAGCAACTTTGCAATAGTAGTCCGGTTTTCAATGATTTCCCCCCTATTGTTATTTGTGCTAATGAACCTTTGGTGTTCGACCATTCAGCCACTGACCCGGAGGGTGATATGTTGGTATATGAATTATGTGCGCCAGTTATTGGGGCTACTTCTCAAGCCCCTATGCCTACTACTGCATCTCTTCCATTAAGCAATTTTCCGTATTACCCAACAGTCAATTTTATACAACCTACCTATACCGCAACAGCTCCACTTGCTGGTAATCCGCCAGTAACAATTGATTCTAATACAGGGCTGATTACAGGTACACCGGAAGTGCAGGGTCAGTTTGTCGTTGGTGTTTGTGTATATGAATATAGAAATGGTCTGTTACTTGGTGTTACAAGGCGAGATTTTCAATTTAATGTAACGGATTGTGAGCGAAGTATCATCGCTGATATTCAAGAAGACACCCTAATTGGTCCAAGAGAATACGTTGTTAATTCCTGTGGGAACAATACCATCACTTTCATTAATCAAAGTGGGCAAATAGCCAATATAGAGGGCTATGACTGGGAATTTGATCTGGGTAATGGTGATATTGAGAGTAG
>JAHDFX010000240.1 GCA_020627965.1 Saprospiraceae bacterium
GACCAAATGGGATTCGTTGATTCGTTCACTCGTTATTCGTTCACTCGTAATTCGTTCATTCGTTCACTCGTAATTCGTAATTGATAATTCGGCTTCTACACAATTAATCAGAAGGTTATCAACCTGCCCTCACGCACCCTTTTTATTCCCGAAACGGGAATAAAAAGGGTGCGAGAGAGCATTCGTAATTCATTCCACCTTCACCTGTCCATTCATTAGCATAGGGAGTAGCCAGTCGCGGAGAGAAGAGAGGGTTTGGTTTTGATTTCTATTTGTAATTATTTTACTTAACATTAAATCAAATAACTTGTTTTGTTTTTTTAAATATATACTAGAAGGTATCAAAACAAATAAACTGTTAATATCTCTAGCACTTAAATGACCAACAGTAGTCCTTGACACATTTTTTTCCCTAGCTTTTATATATGGTTTTATATCAAACAGTGTTTGAAATTGAGATGTAACAGAATTTTTCTTTTTTCGAATTCTAACCAATCTTTGATTTAAGTAACAATCATTTTTATCCCAAAAATTCATATGAAAATTACCATCCATACCTATTAATAAATCCCCTTTTAATAATCTATACTTATCATCAGGTATCTCTGTACTATATATAGAAACCGAATTTGAAATAATATCTCTTATTCTTATAACAGGATTTCCTATTTTTTCTTTATTAAAATTAGTTGTACTAAAAGGAAAGCCATATTGGACATCCATTTCATCAACCAGCCTCTTCACCTCCCAGCCCACAGGAATCTCCCGCTTCAATTCCTCATTATACACCATCTTACCCCCGGAAGACTTATAAGGCTTCCCCTGCTCACTTGGTTTACCCTGAGCGAAGTCGAAGGGAAAATCAAACTGTACAAACCAATAGTCATAAATGAGTTTTGCCATCGCTTCCAGCTCGGCGTTGATTTTGTTGTTGAGTTCTATTTTGGCAGAAAGTAAAAAGAGCAAGTTACCCATTTTAACCTGTTCTTTAAACACTATTTACAGCGATCTTAGCGAACGCTTTCCAGGCAGAGGGCCAACCAGACAAAATGTTACCCAGGAAAAGAATCCTGAAACACCTGTAAATGATATAATCACAGAGAATTAAACTTTTACATTGTTTTTTGACAGACGCCATGCCGATATTAAATTCGGTATGGCGTTTTTTTATGTCTATTTTCATAATATGCGTAGAACATATGGCGTACTTAATCCCAAACTTTCAAAGAATATTGATACATTTGCTCTGTAAATTCAAGTTGCGGAAAACTGCAATTTGTCCATAGTCGATCCCGATAGCTATCGGGAATAGTCCATGGTTGCTTAAAAAACACTTCAATTTCTATCTCTTTGTATATGTATTTTGCAGCGCAAAATGAAAAACAGAAGAATTTTATACTGTTCAAAACAGCTATCGACCATCGACTATTGACCATCGACCAAGTTGCGTTATCCGCAACTTGAGTTAACAAAGTGATTACCCATGAGCAAATATTTAAATAGCCTACCAGCATACAGAACAGACTTTTGTGATATAACAGACCTGAGTGATAATAAGGCGGATGTATCTGCATTTATGTCTGCTGTATTGAACGGACAAAGCGCAGAATTGAGACATACTGCACAGTTACCTGCTATACGGATGCCTTTGGGTTTTCCTGTGCTGTTTATGCAAAAAGGTAATGAAGAGCAATTAGTCGCACCGCTTTTCCTCTGGGAAGTCGAAGTCACCGAAGCAGGTGTCAATCGGATCATTAGGTATAATGGGAAACCCGCTAAAGTCAATTCCGAGCTGGTACATTATCTTACCGGGCAATATGGTGAATCTTTCGACTGGCTACGTCAGTCACCACAAAATTTATCGGAAAATCAGCTTAAAACACTTTGCATACAACTGAGTGAAAAACTGGAATTGCTGGACATAGATTATGAGGAAGAAATTCGGACATTACCCAATAATGCGCTACTGTATGCATGGTCAAAGGGCAAAGGACGAATACACTGGTCGGGCTTATTAGGTGATTTCGGACAGGCTGTAAAAGATTATGTATCTTTCAGTTATAGCCCTTCTCCAAGTGCTCCAATTGTACAGGAGTCTTCCCCTGTTTCACCACCGCCCGAACCTTCGACAAGCCAAGTTCCCAAAAAATCGAATCTCAGCCCTATTTGTGAACATCATTTCTCCGGCATGGAGACAGATCCCCTACAGACTGCTGCATTGAGAGACATCAATACGCAGGCAGATATGTTGTTTTATGGCTCGGCAGGCACAGGAAAAACCTATACCCTCGTGGCAGCCCTGACCAATTTGCTAACGAATAAAAGACGGGCATTAGTCGTAGCAAAAAATGAAACCGACTTAAAGAAAATAAAACGTCAGATAGAGCAACAGGGATTAGCCGAATTAGCCCTGACGATAAAAGAGCCTTTTTATAATAAAAATGACTTTGCTACCGGATTGCGAAATCACTATAATGCTGGTAAAAACAACTATGAGCAAAATAACGAAGTACAAATCCTGCTCAATAAAAACAAGCGCCAGACCAATGTACTCAATGAAGGACACAAAGCACTGAACAGACATATATTTGGTGATTCAACCTGGAGTGGTGCAGTTGGGCATTTTTTGCATAATCATGCAGATCAGGAAAGAGAATTACTGGACAGCCAATTGAGTGTGAGAGGGTATCAATTCAAATACGACGAGTATCAGCAATTAGATAAAGACCTCATGAAATGTAGCGAATTGTATGAGACGCTAAATACACTCAACCACCCTTTGGAAGCCCTCAATCCTGATATTTTTCAGCGTTATGAAGACATGGAGGAGGCTCGCCAGTCAACCGTAGGACATATAGAAACCTTAAGCAATGAGGCAAAAGCTCTTTATCATGAACATATTGGCATGATAGAGTCTTATGGCAGGCATTTATACAATCATTATCAGTCTCATTATGAACTGACCCAAACACATGCACAAGACCTGCACGATGCTATTAGTGATAATGCGACAGAGTATGGAGAAGACTTTAAAGATACCGGAACTTTCAAAAATACTCGCCTGCGATTAGCAGGGCTGTTCTCTAAGCAAAAACGCCAGCTTTTAGACCGTAAAAAACAATTACAGGATGAGTTTGAGCTTTTAAAGAAGCAACATGCTAAAACAGGTTATTTCAATTTTTCATTTGGTGAAACAGGTGATTTTGAAAGTACCGAACGCCAACTGGAAGATTATCAGGAAGCGCTCAATGACTGGAAAAAGGGAATCCCCCGGCTGGTCGGAGCTTCAGTACAAAACCTGAATGCTGGTACCGCTTATGCGCAAATTGGTTATCAGGAGAAGCTAAAAACAGTCGGTTCAGATTATAAAGATTTTATCAGTAAAGTGAATGACATTGCTTTGTTTGAAGAATTTTTCAATAGCGATGATGATACTTTATTGAAAAGAAAAAAATACCTGGAAATTCTGCTCGACAAGCTGGAAATACTTCAATACAATGTCCGTGATTTTGATATTTTCTATCAATGGAAAAGACACTGGACAGGGCTTGGAGAAAATTCACAACGTCTGGTAAAAGCCATGACACGTGTTCGCCCTTCCAACTGGAAAGCAGCCTTTGAAAGCTGGTATTTCCACCATTTGCTCAATAGAGAATATGTTCCCTCATTGCCGCACAACAATGCTGTTTTTGATGATTATACAGAAGAGCAAAATACATTAAAAGCACAGCTCCCCAACAAAGTAAAGGCTGACTGGTTCAACATCCGTAATCAGGAAATCAGCTTATTAAAGCAGCAGAATAGCGGGATGTTCAACGACTTATTTGTAAAGAAAGCCACAGCGTCTCAAAGCAGTTCACTGGACAGGTTATTTGAAGATAGGTTTGAACTATTATTATCTGTTTACCCTTTAATATTGGCTACGCCTGAGGTGGTTAATAAATTACTACCCGATCGCCCGGGAGCATTTGATCTTGTTGCCTTTGAAAATGCACATGAATTGTCTTATGAAGAAAGTAAGAAAGCTCTAAGACAAAGTGATCGTCGCTGGATTATGGCAGCACCAAACCTCAGTACTTCCGATAGTCTTCCTAATTATGTCGAGCAAAAAGGCTTCCGAAAATACGAATTAAATACCCCATATAGTGCCATACAAATTAGCATGGCACCCCGAATATCGGCAGCAGAAAAAGACCGCCTTTTTGTCCAAACCAGCCTTTTTGCTGATGAAATAGCCAAAATAATCGGAAAGGACTTCCCATCTGGTCAAATCAAAAAACAGCAAATGATCGATGATATTCCTGTTGAGTTGGTGGTGCGCCCGGCAGGAAACAATAAACCAGTAGCCATTCTGTGCGATAGCTTTTTTACGAGCAGCCCTGCCGCCGCTTATAGCTGGGAAAGACAGAGACGCACAGCCCTGACTAAACAAGGTTATAAAATATACGATTGCTGGTCGGTGAATTGGTGGAAAGAGCCTGAGGCTGAAACTGAGAAGTTGATTGATTTTTTAAAGATTTAGTAAAGCTGAAAAGAGTATGCTAAAACCCATTCTTCACACGCTGTACATTCTACTATTGACTGCGCTGACTCAGATAGGTGGTCTGGTTTATTTGCTCTGCATTCCGCTGCTTTCCTATTTAAAACCTCGTTTAAAAGTAAATAAATTAGCTCGCATATTGGTCAATACACTGGTTTGTGTATTGGTGTATATGGTCATTACAGTGACTTTAGTGCCGGCTTTCGCCAAAATAGGTGGAAGAGTTCCCTTGCCCAGAAATTATCAGGCAGATTTTCCATTGGAGCCGGCAAATAAGCTAAATTGCTGGCTGAATCGGCATTATGTTACACCAAAGATGCATGCTACTATTCAGGCTGTCGCCAAAGATGTTCAGCAAAAATATCCTAATGTTAAATTACAATATCTGGATGCTAATTTTCCTTTTATAAATGGCTTCCCACTACCTCCACACCTAAGTCATAATGACGGACGAAAGCTGGATATTTCCTTTTTATATAAAGATCAAAAAACAGGTAAAGCGCTGAATGGAAAACGTATTTCCCTTACTGGATATGGTGTTTGTGAAGAGGCACAAAAAGGCGAACAGGATCAAGCAGTGGCTTGTGCCAAACAGGGGTTTTGGCAATATAGTATCATGAAAAAGATCACCTTACAAAACCGAAAAGGCATGACACTGGACGAAAGTCGCACAGCGGATCTGATGCGCATACTGAGTCGAGATAAAAATGTAAAACGTCTCTTCTTAGAACCTCATTTGAAGAAAAGACTTGGTTTGAGTAATGATGCTAAAGTACGTTTTCATGGCTGCCACGCTGTGCGACATGATGACCATATTCATATTGAGGTGAGATAAATAGTAAGTGGCTATGCACAAAGAATCATCCCGAATTTTAAATTTTAAAAAATCCTACCTGATAGCTTCGCCCATTGAGACGAATATGTAAGCAATATGTACCAGCAGGTAAATCCTCCACAGGCATTTTTTCCAATACATACTGTCCGGAAAGATATTCCTTCGTTGTAATAGCTAATACCTTTCCATAGCTGTCTACGATTTCGTATTTGACTTCATTAAAATTATAAGAAGGCATTTGTAGCTGAACAGTTAATTCATTCTTTACAGGCTTATTGTGAATAAAATTCTCAACACTATGCAGATTAATAATATTATCGCTTAATAATTGATAAGCCCAATAAAAATCAGGTATACCATAGCCCAGCTTATCATCAGGCTCGTAAGCCTGGTTAGCACTCATTTCTATGGCTTCCATAATATCCATATTGGTTTTTTCAGGGAATGCCGACCATAAAGAAGCTGCCATACCCGCCATAACAGGCGCCGCAAAAGAAGTACCACTGGCAGAATCTACCTGATAAGAATACAGCGAAGCTACCACAGTCTCCAGCCCACGAGCTGCTACATTGGGCTTAATGCCATCACCATCAGAAGCTGGACCAAAGGAGCTGAAATAGACTTTCTTTCGATAACGATCAACAGCAGCTACTGCCATTACACTATCCCCATCAGCCGGAGCACCAATATATCGCCAGGTATCACCGCCCGAATTTCCGGCACTGTTAACAATCAACATTCCCTTCTTCGCTGCCATATCTGCGGCTAAAGTGGAACGGCACACATCACCATTCATATCCTCATAGGTATGATTCATTCGTTTCTTATCAAATGTGGTATATCCCAATGAAGAGTTAACAACACTGGCGCCCAGACTGTCTGCATACTCAACACCAGCAGCCCAGTTGTCTTCTTCCACGACCAACTCCGAGCCCGTCTCTTCTGTCCGCAGACAGATATATCCCGCATCAGGAGCAGTGCCAACCATGAGTCCCGGCAGATTAGAAGCCATCGTGGACAATACCTGTGAACCATGCGAACTAGCTTCATAGGCATAGTCATCATCATATACAAAGTCATAGCTATCCAGCAAACGTCCATCTGCACGAAGGCTGTCAAAGAAAGGCATAATATCCACATTGGTAAATCCTCCATCTAAAACCGCTACCAGTACTCCTTCTCCCCTATGTCCCATGTCGTGAAGTATATGTCCGTTTAACATTCTGATCTGTTGTCCTGCATAGCCATAAAAATCACGTGTACGGGCATAATAATGTACAGGATCACGTTTTTTATCCTTACGGAAACGATATTTTTGCGGACGATATTTGCCAACAACAGTAGTCGATTTGACAAATGGCAGTTGCTCTATTTTGGCGAAATCCTTTTCATCTGCCTGTACAATGGCTGAATTGAACCATTTGGATACATTAATGACCTGGGCGCCTGTAGCTCTTAGCTCACTTAGGTATTGTGGCGTGACAGGCAGATCGGTTTCATCAATGCTGATGCCTTGCATTTTACGACGCTCTATGGCTTTGGGCGACAAAAATTCCTGCGGATGGAAAATACTGTAAGGGTTATTATCCTTGTCTGTAAATTCTATTCTGTATTTGTCGAACTTCTTCTGAGCTGACAGTGGGCTGAATAGAGCCAGACAACTAATGAGTAGGAATAAACGCATGATCTTTATTTTTTTGACAATTTAGACAACTTGGTACTTAAAAATGTTTCAAAGTCATTTTTACCAATAACTTCTAGTAGAGCTTCGCCTAATTGGTATACTTTTGTTTCCCCTGGTTTAGGCATGAAGTGTTTCTTATCGCTGTCTACTTTTTTTGAATTAAGAATTGCTATGGGTAAGTCAACGATAAATTTGTGAGGTGCATATCCTCCTTCTTCGAATTCAGACACCACCGTTTTAAGTGCTTTTGAACCTATATTTTCAGGCAGTTCTCTTTTTTTATGAAAATATAGCCATACTTCAAAGCAAGGATTACTGATAACAATATGCCAGTTCGGGTGTTCATTACATAGCTCTGCTATGTATCGTAATTGTTCGTCTTTCCATTTGTCTTTATCCATGACAAACCACAGGTCATCTTCATCTGTTAAGCCTTCTTTTTCGATGTATTTGACGGCTCTGTCCAATACCCATTTTGGAGCTGATTTTATTGGATATTTATGCCCTAATTCTGCCTCGCCTACTTTATCTTCAATAATATCCACGGTTATTTTTCGTGACATATACTCAAAGAGTCGAAAATAAGCAGGTTCACGCTTGCCTCCTTCACAGGCAATAGCAAATAATTTATAATCACGCACCAGCTTCTCTGGTGTATCTCGCTTATATCCTCGTTTTTTACGCATCTGTGGGTTGCCAGTTTAATCGCTTTAAATCAGCAGTAAAAGGAACAGCTCCAAACCTGCCTTTTAGATAGCCTTTGCGGATATCTAAGTCATATCTTGGTTTGAATTCACTTAGGGAATAGAGGTTGGTAGCACCGCCTTTGTCTTTTTCTGCAAACCAGATTTCATCCTGGCGGAAGATACTCATGTCTAGTAGATTAGCTTCGTGAGTGGTGAAAACTAACTGCCCATTTGTATTGGACTCATCCATTATCTTTTTTATAAAAGTATGTAGTAATTCGGGATGGAGGCTTCTCCCAATTTCGTCAATAATAAAAGTAGTATTGAAATGCATAGTTGAAATAAAAACAAGGATGAAATCCATTAGACGAATTGTTCCATCAGATTCTTCTTCTAAACCAAAGTCCACTTTATTGCTATTTTCATCCTTATGCATTGAAAGCATTTTTTTGATTTTGAGTTTACCATTCTCTTCGATCGCAATCACATCTTTATCTAAGATAGCATATTTTTTTTCTCGGATTTCACTAATAAGTTCTTGTCTAATATACTGCCTGCGTTCATCATTTTGGTCAAAAAATTCATCAAAATCTTTGGTTTCTATTTTCAATGCACTTGTACCTGTATCGAAAGCGGTCAGAAGTTTATTGGCTTCTTTTGAAAACTGAGAATTCTGTGTCATAACTAGACTGAGATTCCAAATATAAGAAGTAGAGGGATAGATAATTCTTAAATTTTTAATAAACCACTCTCGAACATTGTTAATATCTATTATTCTAAGATTCTCAGCTTTCCCAATGAGCAATTCGTCAGCTAAAAGTAGATTATCCTCCATCAACTCTACTAATAATTCATCCTTTTTAGTTTTAATATAAGACTTGCCGAATTTAATTTTCGATTTACCATTTTTATTGGTTTTACGTTCGAATATTAATTTGTCTGCCTTATCAATACCAGAGATATATAACCATTC
>JAHDFX010000016.1:0-5781 GCA_020627965.1 Saprospiraceae bacterium
CGGCGATGGCAATTATACTTATGAATGGGATGATGCCGCAACACAAACGACCGATGTAGCAGTTGATTTGTTAGCAGGCACCTACAGCGTAACGGTTACAGACGGCAATGGCTGTACAGTAACAAGTACAGTAGAAGTAACCGATGATGCCGCACCAATAATAGATAGCATAACAGGTACGAACTCGACTTGCGGTGCTGCAAATGGTACTGCAACCGTAGTAGCAAATGGTGGTGATGGTAATTATACTTATGAATGGGATGATGCTGCAACGCAAACAACCGATATAGCAACAGGTTTACCTGCAGGTACCTACAATGTAACGGTAACAGATGGGAATGGCTGCACAGTAACAGCTAGTGTAGGAGTAACCGATGATGCTGCGCCAATGATAGATAGTATTACAAGTACGAACTCGACTTGCGGGTCTGCAAATGGTACTGCAACCGTAGTAGCAAGTGGCGGCGATGGCAATTATACTTATGAATGGGATGATGCCGCAACACAAACAACTGATGTAGCGATTGATCTTTTAGCAGGCACATATAATGTAACAGTAACAGATGGCAACGGCTGTATAATAGTTGGCAATGTAGAAGTAACCGATGATGCCGCACCAATAATAGATAGCATAACAGGTACGAACTCGACTTGCGGTGCTGCAAATGGTACTGCAACCGTAGTAGCAAATGGCGGTGATGGTAATTATACTTATGAATGGGATGATGCTGCAACACAAACAACTGATGTAGCGATTGATCTTTTAGCAGGCACATATAATGTAACAGTAACAGATGGCAACGGCTGTATAATAGTTGGGAATGTAGAAGTAATAGATGATGCCGCACCAATAATAGATAGCATAACAAGCACGAACTCAACTTGCGGTGCTGCAAGTGGTACAGCAACCGTAGTGGCAAGTGGCGGTGATGGTAATTATACTTATGAATGGGATGATGCTGCAACACAAACAACTGATGTAGCGATTGATCTTTTAGCAGGCACATATAATGTAACAGTAACAGATGGCAACGGCTGTATAATAGTTGGCAATGTAGAAGTAACTGATGATGCCGCACCAATAATAGATAGTATAACAAGCACGAAT
This sequence comes from Saprospiraceae bacterium, assembly GCA_020627965.1. Lineage (GTDB taxonomy): Bacteria > Bacteroidota > Bacteroidia > Chitinophagales > Saprospiraceae > JAHDEO01. The sequence goes on from JAHDFX010000016.1 coordinate 1,109, forward strand.
TCAACTTGCGGGTCTGCGAATGGTACTGCAACCGTAGTAGCAAGTGGTGGTGATGGCAATTATACTTATGAATGGGATGATGCCGCAACACAAACGACCGATGTAGCAGTTGATTTGTTAGCAGGCATATACAATGTAACAGTAACAGACGGCAATGGCTGCACAGTAACAGGCACAGTAGAAGTAACGGACGATGCCGCACCAATAATAGATAGTATAACAAGCTCCAATTCGACTTGTGGCGATGCGAATGGCACAGCAACCGTAGTCGCTAGTGGTGGTGATGGTAACTATACTTACCAATGGAATGATGCAGGTATGCAAGCCACCGATGTGGCAACAGGTTTATCTGCTGGCACTTATAATGTAACCGTCACAGATGGCAATGGCTGTACAGCAACCGAAACAGTAGATGTATTGGATGATACAGGACCTTCAATTGATATGCTGGATAGTACTGATCCTGTATGTAATGGGGCAAGTGATGGAACGATCACAATTGCAGCAAGTGGCGGTACTGCTCCTCTGGATTATAGTATTGATGGTGGTACCACCTTAGACCCTTCTAATACTTATACTGGGCTTGGTGCAGGAACATATGACATTGTAGTTAGTGATGCAAATGCTTGTACAGCAACAGCTAGTATTACACTAAATGATCCTGCTCCACTGTCACTAACAGCAACGGGAGTTGCCACACTCTGCAACGGAGGAACTGATGGTAGTATTTCATTAGCCATTACAGATGGCACAATGCCATACACTTACGATTGGGATAACACAATTACAACAGGAACTGGCACAGGAACCAGTATTACTGACTTAAGTGCAGGTGTTTACGATATTACAGTAACAGATGCGAATGGCTGCACAACAACTGCCAACACAGATATTAGTGAACCAGATGCTATTGTCCCTGATGCAGGAGCAGATCAGGTTATTTGTGAAGGAGAGAACACGACAATTATGGCAACGGCAACAGGAGGAACAGGAGTATTGACCTACGATTGGGGTAACGGACTTGGAGCTGGTGATACGCACCCGGTTAATCCAATAAGTACAACAACTTACATAGTAACGGTAACAGACGCCAATGGGTGTACTGAAACGGATGATGTAATAATACAAGTCAATACACCTCCAACAGTCACCTTGAATGGAACAACAGATGATAACTGTGGCGCCTGTAATGGTAGTGCAGATATTGAAGTAGCAGGAGGAACCGCGCCTTATACCTATACTTGGAGTAATGGTAATACAGTGGAAGACCCTGCTGATCTATGTGCAGGTACTGCCAATGTCACCGTGACGGATGATAATATGTGTAGCACTATTTTCACCGTGAATGTGAGTAGTTCTAGTGATTTTGCGCTAGATAGTACAATAGAAACAGATGCCACTTGTGCTAATGTTTGCGACGGCTCGGCAGAGCTTATCGTTACAGGAGGAACACCGCCTTACACTTATCAGTGGGATGATCCAGGTACACAAACCAGCAATATAGCTATTGGCTTGTGTGTGGGTAATTATAATGTAACCATAACAGATGCGACTAACTGTATTTTGAACGCAACAGCAACCATAGGAGAACCGCTTGAATTACAGTCAGGAGCAACAGGTGTTGCATTGAGTTGTAATGGAGATACAGATGGAACAATTACCCTTACGGTAAATGGAGGAACAGCTCCTTATAGTTTCATTTGGGATAATGGTTCTACAGATCAGAGCCCAACAGGACTTGCAGCAGGTACATATGTAGTTACAATAACAGATGCCAATAGCTGTGAAACCACAACATCAGCAGATATCACAGAACCAGCAGCTGTAATAATTGATAATACAACTGTAACAGATGCAACTTGTGGAAATGCAGATGGTAGTATTGAAATTATAGCATCTGGAGGAACCTCTCCATTAGAATATAGTATAGATAATGGTGTAACTTTTGACCCTGCGAATACCATTAATGGACTTTCTGCGGGTTCGTATGATATTGTAGTACAAGATGCAAATGGTTGTATAGTATCGCAATCTGTAACGATCAATGACCAGGCAGGTCCGATGATTGATAATATAGCAAGTACAGAACCAACTTGTGGTGAAGCAAATGGAAGTATAGATGTTGCCGCTTCCGGTGGAACTAGTCCATTGGAATACAGTATTGATAATGGAATCACATTCTTGCCAACAGGTACATTTATTGATCTGGCAGCAGGCACCTATGATATAGTTGTTCAGGATGCGAATGGCTGTACAGTTTCTCAATCTGTTACATTGAATGACCAGGCTGCTCCAATGATCGACAATATTAGTAGCACCAATTCCACTTGTGGTACGGCGAATGGAACAGCGACAGTAGTGGTAAGCGGTGGTGATGGAAATTATACTTACCAATGGAATGATCCTGCTATGCAAGCAACAGACGTAGCAATTGATTTAGCTGCTGGTACATATAATGTAACCGTAACAGACGGCAATGGCTGTATTGCGGTTAGTAACATAACTGTCAGCGACGATTCTGCTCCAATAATAGATAGTATAACAAGTACAAACTCCACTTGTGGCGCTGCCAATGGAACAGCGACAGTAGTAGTAAGCGGTAGCGATGGAAATTATACTTACCTATGGGATGATACAGCCATGCAAGCAACAGACGTAGCAACCAGCTTAGCTGCTGGTACTTATAATGTAACAATAACAGACGGCAATGGCTGTATTGTGGCAGGTTCCGTAGATGTTCTTGATGATGGGAGTCCTTCAATTGATATAATTGATAGCACTGATCCTTCTTGTGCTGGTGCAAGTGATGGAACAATCACAATCACTGCTAACGGTGGTACTGCACCACTAGACTATAGTATTGACGGAGGTACTACTTTTAATCCTGCCGACACTTATACAGACCTTAGTGCAGGAACATATGATATTATAGTTAGTGATGTCAATGGATGTACAACAACAGCAAATGTCACATTGAATGATCCTGCTCCTCTCTCCGTAACAGCAACAGGCGTAGACCCGCTTTGTAATGGAGGAACAGATGGCAGCATTTCATTAGCAATTACTGATGGCACTATGCCATATAACTATGATTGGGATAACTCAATTACAACAGGCACAGGCACAGGTACAAGTATTACAGACTTAAGTGCAGGTGCTTACGATATTACACTAACAGATGCGAATGGTTGCACTACAACTACCAATACAAATGTGGGCGAACCAGATGCTGTCATTCCAGATGCAGGAGCAAATCAGATTATTTGTGAAGGAGAGAATACCACAATTATTGCGACGGCAATGGGAGGAACGGGAGTATTGACTTATGACTGGGACAATGGACTTGGAGCTGGTGATACTCACCCTGTTAATCCAACTTCGACAACGACTTATATTGTAACAGTTACAGATGCCAATGGCTGTACAGAAACAGATGATGTAACTATACAGGTTAATACGCCACCTGTACTTACCTTGAATGGTACAACAGATGATAACTGTGGAGCTTGTAATGGTAGCGCAGATATTGAAGTAGCAGGAGGAACAGCACCTTATACCTATACTTGGAGTAATGGCAATATAGTGGAAGACCCTGCTGATCTATGTGCAGGTACTGCAAATGTAACCGTGACGGATGCAAATATGTGTAGTACTATTTTCACTGTGAATGTGAGTAGCTCTAGTGATTTTGCGCTAGATAGTACAACAGAAATAGATGCGACCTGTACAAATGGATGTGATGGCTCTGCGACTATAGTCGTTACAGGAGGAACAGCTCCATATACTTACCTGTGGGATGATCCGGGAGCACAAACTGGCGATACAGCTACAGGCTTGTGTGCAGGAAATTACAATGTAACCATTACAGATGCGACTAACTGTATTTTGAATGTAACTGCAACAATTAACGAACCTCTCGAATTACAAGGAGGAGCAACAGGAGTAGCTTTGAATTGTAATGGAGATACTGACGGGACAATTACCCTTACGGTAAATGGAGGAACAGCACCTTATGATTTCATTTGGGATAATGGCTCAATAGATCAAAATCCGATGGGACTTGGAGCTGGTACTTATGTAGTTACGGTGACAGATGCCAATGGATGTATAACAAGTACTTCAGCAGACATCACAGAACCAGCAGCTGTAATGATTGATAATACAACAACAACAGATCCTACTTGTGGAAATGCAGATGGTAGTATTGAAATTATAGTATCAGGAGGAACTACTCCGTTGGAGTATAGCATTGATAATGGTGTAACTTTTGATCCATCAAATATTTTTAGCGGCTTAGCCTCTGGCACCTATGATATAGTAGTACAGGATGCAAATGGCTGTACAACAAGTCAACAAGTTACTTTAAATGACCAGTCAGGTCCATCAATAGACAATGTATCAACAGTAGACCCGACCTGCGGCAATGCAGATGGAAGTATAGACGTAACAGCTTCTGGCGGCACAGCACCATTGGAATACAGTTTAGATAATGGCGTGACCTTCCAGCCAACAGGAACCTTTACAGGTTTAGCTTCCGGCACATACGATTTAGTAGTGCAGGATGCAAACGGTTGTACAACCAGTCAACCAGTTACTCTAAATGACCAGTCCGGTCCAGCAATAGACAATGTATCAACAGTAGACCCGACCTGCGGCAATGCAGATGGAAGTAT
>JAHDFX010000016.1:5881-44866 GCA_020627965.1 Saprospiraceae bacterium
TACAGTTTAGATAATGGCGTGACCTTCCAGCCAACAGGAACCTTTACAGGTTTAGTTTCCGGCACATACGATTTAGTAGTGCAGGATGCAAATGGCTGTACAACCAGTCAACCAGTTACTCTAAATGATGAGGCTGGTCCGATCATTGACAATATAGACACAACAGAACCTTTATGTGCAGGAGACGCAGATGGCAGTATTGTTATTGTAGCCTCCGGCGGTACTGCGCCATTAGAATATAGCGCAGATAATGGAGTAACTCTCCAGTCAACCAGTACATTTACGGGACTGTTAGCAGGTACCTATGATATAGTAGTGCAAGATGCCAATGGCTGTACAACAGCTCAACAGGTAATTATTAATGAACCTGGTGCTTTAGATATTACATTAACAACGACTGATGAAGATTGTCCTGGCAATGATGGTTCTGCTACAGCAATAGTGACTGGTGGAACAGTTGCAGCAGATTACACTTATCAATGGGATGCAGCTACAGGCGATCAGATAACTCAAACAGCTACCGGACTCACGGCAGGTACTTATAGTGTAACAGTCACTGATGATAATGGCTGTACAATTACAGGCACGGCAACAGTAATTAACAACTGTGGTTGCAATGTTAGTCTTGATTTGGTACAGACTGACGCTAATTGTAATAACGATACAAATGGTACAGCTATAGCTACTCTTGTAGGTGGTACAGATCCAGTTACTTATCAATGGGATGCTACAACTGGTAGTCAGACAACTCAAACAGCTACCGGACTTGGAGCAGGTACTTACAGTGTAACAGTTACGGATATTAATACTTGTGAAGCTATAGGAACAGTGACGATAGCAGAACCGGATGCAATGACGGCGTCAACATCTACAACAGATGAACTTTGTGCTGCTTCAGATGGAACGGCAACGGTTACAGTCGCAGGTGGAACAGTCGCAGCAGATTATACTTATCTATGGGATGATGCAGCTATGCAAAACACTCAAACGGCTACCGGCCTTACGGCAGGTACTTATAACGTAACTGTAACTGACGATAATGGCTGTACCGTTACAGCAAGTGCAGCAGTAAATGAACTGGCAGGACCAGTTATTGATAATATCAATTCTACGAACCCGACTTGTGGTAATGCTGATGGTAGTATTGATATTACAGCATCAGGAGGAACTGATCCGCTGGAATATAGTATTGATAATGGTCTGACTTTCCAGCCAGCAGGTACTTTTACAGGACTTGCAGCAGGAACCTATGATCTTGTTGTACAAGATGTCAATGGATGTGTCACAACAGACCAAATCTCAATAAGTGATGAAGCGGGGCCTGTTATTGATAATATTACAACTACTGACGCAACATGTGGAAGTGCTGATGGTGGTATTGATATTATAGCAAGTGGTGGCACTGCACCATTGGAATACAGTATTGATAACGGAATAACTTTCCAACCAACAGGTACATTCTCTGGTTTGGCTGCTGGTACTTATGATATAGTCGTTCAGGATGCTAATGCTTGCACAACTAGTCAACAAGTAACTATTAATGACCTGGCAGGGCCAGTTATCGATAATATAGATACAACAGAACCACTTTGTGCGGGAGGTATAGATGGTACAATTACAATAACCGCTTCAGGTGGTAATGCACCATTAGAGTATAGTATTGATAATGGTTTGACTTTCCAAGCCGATGGTGTTTTCACCGGAATTGCCGCTGGTACTTATGATGTAGTAGTACAGGATGCTGTTGGCTGTAGCACTAGCGCAGCTTTTACTATAGGTGAACCAACAATGATGGTTGCTTCAACTTCTTCAACAGATGAATTGTGTAGTGCAGCAGATGGTACTGCCACAGTAACTACAATGGGAGGAACAGTCGCAGTAGATTATACTTACCTGTGGGATGATGCAGCTATGCAAAATACACAAACAGCCGTAGGTTTGTCTGCTGGTACTTACAATGTAACTATAACAGATGATAATGGTTGTACAGTTACGGCAAGTGCAACAGTTAATGACCAGGCAAGTCCTCTCATTGACAATATTACTTCGGCTAATCCAACATGTGGTAATGCAGATGGTAGTATAGATATTACAGCAAGTGGTGGTGCCGCTCCATTAGAATACAGTATAGACAATGGATTAACCTTCCAGCCTACAGGCACTTTTACAGGTCTTGCTTCTGGTACTTATGATATAGTCGTTCAGGATGCGAATGCCTGTACAGCAATAGATCAGGTAATATTAAATGATGAAGCAGGGCCAGTTATTGATAATGCAGCTACCGTAGATGCCACTTGTGGTAGCGCAGATGGAAGTATTACAATCACTGCTTCCGGTGGTACTATGCCATTAGAATACAGTATAGATAATGGAGTAAGCTTCCAGCCATCGGGTACTTTTATTGGATTAGCAACTGGTACTTATGATGTTGTTATACAAGATGCTAATGGTTGTACAACGGCTCAACAAGTAACGGTTAATGACCTAGCGGGGCCAGTCATTGATAATATAGATACGACAGAACCACTCTGTACAGGCGGTATAGATGGAAGTATTACAATAGTCGCCTCGGGTGGTAATGCACCACTAGAGTACAGTATCGACAACGGTTTGACTTTCCAAACTGATGGTGTTTTTACTGGAATTGCAGCAGGTACTTATGATGTAGTAGTTCAGGATGCAGTTGGTTGTAGCACTAGCGCAGCTTTTACTATTGGTGAACCAACAATGATGGTTGCTTCAACTTCTTCAACAGATGAATTGTGTAGTGCAGCAGATGGTACTGTAACCGTAACTACAACGGGGGGAACAGTTGCAGTAGATTATACTTACCTGTGGGATGATGCAGCTATGCAAAACACACAAACAGCAACAGGCCTTGCAGCCGGTACATACAATGTAACTGTAACTGATGATAATGGTTGTACCGTTACAGCAAATGTAATCGTTAACGATCAGGCAAGCCCTGTCATTGATGATATTACTTCGGCTAATCCAACTTGTGGAAATGCAGATGGTAGTATAGATATTACAGCAAGTGGTGGTACTGCGCCATTAGAATACAGTATAGATAATGGATTAACCTTCCAGCCCGCAGGCACTTTTACAGGGCTTGCTTCTGGTACTTATGATATAGTCGTTCAGGATGCGAATGCCTGTACAGCAATAGATCAGGTAATATTAAATGATGAAGCAGGACCAGTTATTGATAATGTAGCTACAGTAGATGCCACTTGTGGTAGTACAGATGGAAGTATTACAATAACAGCCTCCGGTGGCACTATACCATTAGAATACAGTATAGATAATGGAGTAAGTTTCCAACCCTCGGGCGCTTTTGCTGGATTATCAGCCGGTACTTATGATATTGTTATACAAGATGCGAATGGCTGTACAACTGCTCAACAAGTAACAATAAGTGATCAGGCAGCACCAGCTATAGACAATATAGCATCTACAGAACCAACTTGTGGAAATGCAAATGGTATAGTCACAATCACATCAACAGGCGGTACCGCTCCTGTTGAATACAGTATTGATAATGGAGTAACTTTCGAACCAACAGGTGCTTTCACGGATTTAGCTGCTGGTACTTACGATATTGTAATTCAAGATGTGAATGGCTGTACAGTAACAGATCAAATTGTATTGACCGATCAGGCAGGGGCAACAATTGTTGATGTGATTATTGCCGATGCCACTTGTGGTAATTCAGATGGAACGATCAGTATTACAACAACAGGTGGTACTGCTCCGGTAGAATACAGTATTGACAACGGAGTTACCTTTGAGCCAGCCGGTTCATTTATAAATTTGCCAGCTGGTACTTATGATATAGTCGTTCAAGATGCCAATAATTGTCTGGCAACAGACCAGGCTATTATTAACGATCTTGCCGGGCCTGTTATAGATGATATACCTACAGCTAACTCAACTTGCGGGTCTTCTGATGGTAGTATCATTATTAATGCATCAGGTGGTACAGCACCATTAGAGTATAGTATTGATGGCGGTATAACCTTCCAGACTACGAATACATTTAGTGGCTTAGTATCCGGCACCTACGATATTGTGGTTCAAGATGTCAATGGTTGTACCGCAACAGATCAGGTTACTTTAAGTGACGAGTCTGGGCCGGCTATTGATAATGTAGTAACTACAGATGCGACATGCGGTGGCTCAGATGGAAGTATCACAATTACAGCAAGTGGTGGCACCGCACCATTAGAATACAGTATAGATAATGGATTAACTTTCCAGTCTGATGGTGTCTTTACTGGTATAGCAGGAGGAATTTATGATGTAGTAGTTCAGGATGCGAATGGCTGTATAATTACTCAGCAAGTGACAGTAAATGACCAGTCAGCACCGGCGATAGATAATGTAGCTTCTACAGAGCCTACATGCGGTGATCCTAATGGTACAATCACAATCACATCTATAGGCGGTACCGCACCAATTGAATATAGTATCGACAATGGACTAACCTTCCAGACGAATGATAACTTCACAGGGCTGGCAGCTGGTACTTACGATATAGTAGTGCAGGATGTCAATGGTTGTACAGCAACCGACCAGGTCATACTAACCGATCAGGCAGGACCAGTTATTGATAACATAACATCAACTGATCCAACTTGTGGTGATTCAAATGGCGCTATCACAATTGCATCAACAGGAGGTACTGCACCAGTTGAATATAGTATTGATAATGGTGTAACTTTCCAGGCTACAGGTACGTTTGCAGGCTTAACTCAGGGCATTTACGATATAGTTGTTCAGGATGCCAATGGCTGTACAGCAACCGATCAGGTTGTATTAACAGATCAGGGCGGAGCAACTATTGATAATGTTGCAACAACAGAACCAACCTGTGGAAACAGTACTGGAACGATTACGATCACAGCTTCAGGTGGTACGGCACCATTAGAATATAGTATTGATAATGGTACGACCTTCCAGGCAGGAGATGGTTTTACTGGCTTGGCAGCAGGAACTTATGATATAATTGTTCAGGATGCCAATGGTTGTACAACATCGACTCAAGCTGTACTGACTGATCAGGGCGGAGCAACTATTGACAATGTAGCTTCTACAGAACCAACTTGTGGTGATCCAAATGGAACGATCAGTATTACGGCTTCGGGGGGTACTGCACCATTGGAATATAGTATTGACAATGGAGCGACTTTCCAACCTGGTAATGGTTTTACTGGTTTGGCAGCAGGCACATACGATATCGTTGTACAGGATGCAAATGGCTGTTTAACAACTGAGCAAATTACATTAACTGATCAGGCAGGACCAACAGTTGATAATATCGATACAGTTGACCCGGCTTGTAATGGAGATACAAACGGTTCTATTACAATAAATGCTACTGGCGGAACAACACCTTTACAGTATAGTATAGACAATGGAGCTACTTTCCAAGCTGGAAACGTTTTCAGTAATCTCGGTGATGGTACTTACAACATCGTTGTAACAGATGCTAATGGATGTACCACAACAGATCAGGCTACACTTACAGAACCGGCTCCTCTTACTGCAACATTAAGCGGTACAGATGCAAGTTGTGCTGGTATTTGTGATGGAACGGGAACAGTTTCCCCAGCTGGCGGTACAGCTCCTTATACTTATCTATGGAATAATGGTGAAACCACACAGACTGCAACAATGCTTTGTGCTGGTACAAATACCGTTGTGATCACTGATGCGAATGGTTGTACTATTACAGAAAGTATTACAACGAATGAACCTCCACTCCTATTGGTAACAGCGATCCCTGTACAGGACGTATTATGTTTTGGTGATAATAATGGTATTGCCAATGCAACTGCGATCGGCGGAACAGCGCCTTATAATTATACATGGGATAATAGTGCCTTAAATACAGGAACACCGACTGATCTTCCTGCAGGTGCGAATATCGTGACAGTAACAGATGCAAATGGCTGTACAGCTACAGCTTCAGTAACTATCGGTTCACCAACAGAATTAGTAGCAACGGCTACCTCTACAAATGTAGACTGTTTTGGTAATTCAACGGGTACTGTTTCTGCAACTGCTTCAGGCGGAACGGCTCCATATAGTTTTGATTGGGGCGCTATTGATGTAAATAATGTTCCAGCTGGCACTTACACTGTGACAGTCATTGACAATAATGGTTGTATAACAACAGCAACGACAACAGTAACAGAACCACCATTACTTACAGGTACACTGAGTGGACAGGATGTAAGTTGCTTTGGTGGTAGTGATGGTACAGCAGCGGCAACTATGTCAGGTGGCACTCCTCCATATTCTTATCTATGGGATAATGGAGAGGTCACAAACCCGGCAGTCTTGCTGAATGCTGGTATTCATACAGTAGTTGCAACAGATGCAAATGGCTGTACATTTACAGAAAGTATCAATATTGAACAACCTACTCCTCTTGTACCAACTGGAGCAGGTTCTACGCCAGTAACTTGCTTTGGCGGTAATGATGGTACAGCAACAGTAAGTGCATCAGGTGGAACGCCACCATATAGTTATACCTGGAACGACGGACAAACAACGCAAACAGCAACAGGTTTGACAGCTGGAGTATACACAGTAATTATTACAGATGCTAATGGTTGTAGCTTACCAGCTATCAATGTTACTGTCACACAGCCAGATACACCGATCACAGCGACATCAAGTTCTACTGCTGTGACATGTAATGGTGGAAACGACGGTTCTGCAACAGTTGAAGCGATGGGAGGTATTCCTTCCTACTCATATACTTGGTCAAATGGACAAACTGGGCAAAGTATTTTTGACCTGACTGCAGGAACCTACGCTGTCACAATTACGGATGCAAATAATTGTGCATACGTAGAAAATGTGTTAGTTAGCGAACCAGATGCTTATGTACTAACTATTGTGCCAACAGGCGTCAGTTGTTATGGAGATGAGAATGGCTCCATTTTAGTAGAGAATGTAACAGGGAACAACCCTCCATACATTTATTCATTAGACGGAGAGAATTATCAGGCAGGTGATTTCTTTGGCGGATTGGCTGGTGGTAGCTATGAAGTGTTTGTACAGGATATTAATGGCTGTACAACTTCAGAAACTGTCATAGTCGACGAACCATTTGAGTTGATCGTTGATCTGGGAGCTGATATTACTATCGAATTAGGTGATAGTACTGAATTATTTGCTCAGGTCAACACAACAGATTCGCTTACTTATACTTGGATTCCTACAACGGGACTAAGTTGTACTGATTGTCCGAACCCAACAGTGAATATCACAGAAACAGTAACTTATCAGGTGCAAATAACGAACGCAAATGGTTGTACGGCAACTGATAATATAATGATTACAGTAGATAAAAACCGTAATATTTACATACCGAACGTCTTCTCACCAGATAATGATGGTACGAATGATGTATTTATGATCTATGGAGGTAAGGGTGTAGAGGGTGTAAATGTGTTTAGAATATATGACAGGTGGGGTGAAATGGTTTGGGAAGCTGAGAATTTCCAGACAGATGACCCAAGCTTCGGCTGGGATGGTACCTTTAGAGGACAAAAACTCAACCCGGCAGTATTCGTCTACTATGCAGAAGTAACATTTATAGATGGTGTAACCTTACTCTACAAAGGAGATGTTACACTAATGAAATAAGAACATAATGAAGAACCTTGAAGAGTAGATTACTCTTTAAGGTTCACTTTAACAAAAATATTTTTATTACCCCTTACGTTATTGACATTATTCTGACTGATTTTTTATAATTTAGCTGCTCATTATAATTTGAGAAACAGCTTTTACAAAAAGAATAAACAATGAGATTGTTCAAAAACTTGACACTCCTCATCGGAACACTACTTATCTCTGCTTCGGTGATGGCACAGGACATACACTTCTCGCAGTTTTATCTGTCACCACTCAACCTAAATCCTGCTATGACAGGTGTAATGAGTTGCTCGCACAGATTAACAGCTAATTACCGTAATCAATGGGCAAGTGTATTGAAGTCTAATGCTTATAATACTTATTCTGTAGGTTATGACATGCGTGTACCTGTAGGACGTTACGATAATTTTGGTTGGGGCGTTAGTTTCTGGGGCGACCAGGCTGGCGAACTTTCCTTCTCTACGATGGAAGCAAGATTACACGGTGCTTACAGTAAGCGTCTGAGTGGTAATCGTAAAAAGTCTAGCTACTTGGTAGCTGGAGCAGAAGCAGGTATTGCACAACGTAGTATTGATTTCTTAGCTGCTCGCTGGGGAACACAAAACGATGGCGGTGTATTTAATCCAAACTTACCTAGCCAGGAGGAGTATGATTTCAACAACTTCCTGTTTGCTGATGTATCTGCGGGTTTATTATGGTATGGTATTGTAAATGAAAATACCAACTATTATGTAGGTGCTGCTTTCAGTCACCTGAATCGTGCCAACCAGTCTTTTAATGATGGTAATGAAGACGATGAAGAGTTTGAAGCATATTATAGTAAAATTACAATTCATGCTGGTGCCGATTGGCTATTAAGTGATCGCATAGGATTAGTACCGGGTATCGTAGTATTAAGCCAGGGACCTTCGCTTGAGGTAAATGGTGGTACATCAGTTAAATTCAGATTAGGTAATACTTCTCCAAGAGGAGGAAGCACCCAGGCTTTCCATGTCGGAGCATGGGGGCGTGTTTCCAACTTCCTCGACCAAGGCGTATGGTTTGACGCAGTTATCCTGTCTACTCGTTTTGATTTCAATGAATTTACATTAGGCTTCAGTTATGATGTAAACGTATCAAACTTACAACCAGCTTCGAACTCAAACGGAGCTTACGAACTATCTCTTGTATATAAAATCTGTAATCCTGACAGACGTGGTGTCTTCTGTCCTGATTTCTAGAAAAAATATTTCTGTTGAATTACGAGCGCCCTACCTGTTTACTCAGGTAGGGCGCTTTAGTATTACCAACTATCAATATATCGCCTCCCCCGTTCAAGGCAGGCTTCCTTCGGAATACTTTCCAAAGCAGTAGTGATCCATTTCCTGGTATCCTTCGACATCTCCGGGACGACCACCGCCGCCTTCCGCAAAAAATATAATAGGTTTTCGAGCTTTGGCGGCCAATTCCATCATACGGTCTTTTTTCTCCATGAGCTTCTTCTTTTTCCTTAATCGGGACTAAAATTACATAATTTAAGGATGGGTTTTTGGGTAGAACAACTATTTCAAGAAACAGGCTTAAACAAAGCATGTAAATATCTGTTATGTGAATTTCTGTTTGAACAACTAAATTTTGAAAGAATTGATTTTGGAGCTAGCTCATTAAAAAACAACTTAGCGAACGTTAGTCAAGATTTAGAAAAATGCAAAAATCAAAAATAATAAGGACTACTCAAATGGAATACTGGAATTTTCAAACATAAATAATGTGTTTTTCGGTGAATTTTTTAATATTTTAATAATTGTTGATGTTTTGTTGCTGTTGGCATCATTCTTCTATTCAGATAAATTTTACAAAATAATACGAAACTCAGGCTTCGTAATATCAACAATTTTGATAAAAATTTCATTTTCATCAGTTGGAGTAGTCAGTAATATTCTCGTAATCAGTTCTGTTTTATTTGGGTATTTGATACTATTAATTCATAACCTATATGAAAAGAATGATTTGGCTAATAAAGCATAAAATGGACTGGCAGCTACCCGGCATACCAATCGTGTGAAGATATTGGTAAATTAGAGTTAAAGACAGAAAAGTAGTCATATGCAAAAAATCTTTTTACTCTGTTGAGTTTCGATATTAAATAATATGAACACGAACACACAATAAATGCAACCATCATGAAGCAACACTACTACTTAGCCTTCCTACTATTTTTCGCTAGCTGTCAGGATCATCAGCATGAAAATTCTATTCAGTATGCCAATGAAAAGATCAGCATAGACGGTAAGCCCAATGACCATGCCTGGAAGCATACGCATTGGAGAGCAATGGATCAAAGGTGGTTGGGAAATGAATATTCAAAAGAAGATTTTCAAGGAAGATATAAAGTGACATGGGATCACGATCACTTATATGTACTGGCAGAAATTCATGATGATAAACTGATTGATATTCATAAAGATGGCTTAGATAATTATTGGAATGATGACTGTCTCGAAGTATTTATAGACCAGGATGCATCCAAAGGAGATCATCAGTATAATTATAATGCATTTGCCTATCATATTGCCCTGGATAACAAAGTTGTGGATATAGGTGTGGATAGTTTGCCACATTATTACGATCATGTTCAATGTATCAGACAGACAAAAGGCAATAAGTCTATTTGGGAATTATCAATAGATATTTATGATGATTCCTATCAAATGGAAAAGAACAATAAGAAAACAAGATTGGAGGAATTCAAAAAAATAGGCTTCGCTATAGCCTATTGTGACAATGACCAAAGTGAAGAAAGAGAAAATTTTATCGGGAGTGTACTTGTTGAAGGTGAAGACAAAAACCGAGGCTGGATAGATGCTGGTGTTTTTGGTCAATATATTTTGGTGAAATAAGCCCTGATCTAAAGTATGTTTAATTGGGACTTTTATTCCTGCCAGTCATTTATATACACGCAATAATATTGCCCCGAAAGGGGGTAAATGGCTGGACAGGATAGCCTAAGAACGTTCTAAAGAAAAATACTACGAATTGCGGGGTTGGAATAAGAATAAATGAAAATTACCTCATCAGAAACATGCTCCGTTTACGATCTAATTCTCGGAAGAAAGGATCATTCAGGTCTTTAATAAAACGAATTGCTTCACCAGTCGATTTCATTTCTGGTCCCAGGTTTTTATCTACATTCGGGAATTTATCGAAAGAAAAAACGGGAACTTTAATGGCATATCCATCCATTTTATTAATCATGTCAAAATCGCTGAGTTTGTGTGTACCCAGCATAACGAGGGTAGCAATTTTGATATAAGGAATATTATAAGCTTTCGCAATAAAAGGCGTAGTACGTGAACCCCTTGGATTGGCTTCTATTACGTACACTTTTTCATCTTTAATTGCAAATTGAATATTAATAAGTCCTTTGATTTTTAGTGCAAATGCCAGCTTACGGGTGTATGCTTTCATTTGTTCGATCACATGATCAGACAGGCTGTAAGGCGGAAGTACAGCAGAACTGTCGCCAGAGTGAATACCTGCTGGTTCTATATGTTCCATGATACCCATGATATGCACATCCTCTCCATCACAGATCGCATCTATCTCAGCTTCTTTTGCTCTTTCCAGAAATTGGTCAATCAGGATGTTATTGTCTGGCATATGTTTAAGGATACCAAGTACAGATTTTTCAAGCTCATCGTCATTGATGACAATTCGCATACGCTGACCTCCAAGTACATATGAAGGGCGAACCAAAACAGGGTAAGTAACACGATTGGCTACAGCCAAAGCTTCATCTGCATCTTCTGCTGCACCATAATCAGGATATGGAATACCTTGCTCCTTCAGCAAATCAGAAAAGGCTCCACGGTCTTCGGCCAAATCCATAGATTCATAGCTTGTACCTATGATTTTAATACCTTTTTCGTGGAATTTTTTAGCCAATTTCAGTGCGGTCTGCCCACCCAATTGTACAATAATTCCTTCCGGCTGTTCTAATTCGATGATTTCCTCAATATGCTCCCAAAAAACAGGCTCGAAGTAAAGCTTATCTGCCACATCAAAATCTGTAGAAACTGTTTCGGGATTGCAATTAATCATGATTGACTCCATGCCAGCTTCCTTGATCGCGAGTAAGCCATGAACACAGCAATAATCGAACTCTATACCTTGTCCAATACGATTGGGGCCTGAACCCAAAACAATTACTTTCTTTTTATCGCTGGGAATACTCTCGTTTTCATCATCGAAAGTAGAATAATAATAAGGCGTTTGCGCCTCAAACTCGGCAGCACAGGTATCGACTAGTTTGTAAGTACGACGAATACCCAGCTTTTTTCGATGACGGGTAACCTGCTCTTCTTTGATGCGCATCAACCAGGCAATTTGTGCATCGGAATAACCTACTTGCTTGAGTTGTTTTAGGAAATCATAGTTTAGGTCTTCTGCCACATTATAGCGTATCAGCTGCTCTTCCATTTTTACCAATCGCTTGATCTGTGATATAAACCAGGGATCAATATGCGTCAGCTTTTGAATCGTGCGGGCGGGTACACCAAGGCGAAGAGCATCTTTTAGTCTGTAAATACGATCATCACTAGCTTCTTCGAGCCTAGTCATGATATCCTCAGTTTTGATCCATTCTTTTTTATCTGCTCCCAAGCCCATTCTACCGTTTTCCTGTGACTGACAAGCTTTTTGTAAAGCCTCAAGGAAAGTCCGGCCGATAGCCATCACCTCCCCTACCGATTTCATTTGTAAGCCTAAGCGGTGGTCGGAGCCATAAAATTTATCAAAATTCCAGCGGGGCATTTTTACAATAACATAATCGAGCGTAGGCTCAAAGTAAGCTGAAGTTGTTTTGGTGATCTGATTTTTCAATTCATCTAAAGTATAGCCGATTGCCAGCTTTGCAGCAATTTTGGCAATAGGATAGCCCGTAGCTTTACTAGCCAGCGCCGATGAACGAGAAACACGTGGGTTGATTTCGATGGGAATAAGTCGTTCGTCTTCCGGGTTTTGAGCAAATTGTACATTACAACCTCCGGCAAAATTGCCGAGAGAGCGCATCATTTTTATGGCATCATTACGCATTTGCTGGTAAGCGGTATCGGAAAGCGTCATAGCAGGTGCTACAGTGATGCTGTCGCCTGTATGGATGCCCATAGGGTCCAGGTTTTCTACTGTACAGATAATAACTACATTGTCATTATCATCCCGTAATAATTCCAGCTCAAATTCCTTCCAGCCAAGCACTGCTTTTTCCACCAGTACTTCGTGAGTTGGTGAAGCATTCAAAGCCCGTCTGAGTGCTTCCTCAAATTCTTCTTTGCGATGTACGAAACCTCCGCCAGTTCCGCCTAAGGTATAAGATGGGCGTAAAACCAATGGGAAACCGATCTTCTGGGCTGCTTCCAATCCTTCCAAAAATGAATTGGCAATGAATGAAGGGGCTACCTCCATACCCATGCCGGTTACATGTTTACGGAACATTTCCCGGTTTTCGGTCAATTCAATAGCATCTATATCTACCCCGATCATGCGGACACCATATTTATCCCATACGCCTCTTTTATCGGCATCTATGGCGAGATTCAGGGCAGTTTGCCCACCCATTGTCGGTAAAACCGCGTCAATTTTCCGTTCTTCAAGTATTTCTTCTATACTTTCTACGGTTAATGGCTTTAGGTAGACATGATCGGCTGTAACGGGATCGGTCATGATCGTGGCCGGATTGGAATTGATCAAAGTCACTTCAATTCCTTCTTCTCTAAGTGAGCGAGAAGCCTGAGAACCTGAGTAATCGAACTCACAAGCTTGTCCTATAATGATAGGTCCGCTACCGATGATCAGTACGGAACGAATAGATGTATCTTTTGGCATAGTGAAAATTTGGGCGCAAATATACGGAATTGCTTGGGAGTAATTAAGGTTTTTTCAAACAACTCCTATAACATAAAACCTCCTATGCAAAAAGCACAGGAGGTTCTTGTAATCTCTTATTTCTTTAATCAGTATACAATCAGTCCAGATCAAAGTCTAATCTTGAAAAGCTCATCTGTGGATTAGAGCCTGAACTCTTGGCTTGCTGGTATGGACCTGCTTTGAAATAGTATCTGTCTTTGATAGAATTGGAATTTCTCCAGGATTCATGTACTGTAATCGTTTTTGATTTGCTCTTTCCGGTTGTTTTGTTTTTGATATAATAATTAACTTTCTTGCCATCACCTTTTATATCAAGCTTTATATAGATGCGATCGCCGTTATTAAATGTGCCAATTTCGTAGCTGGTATTTTTCGTTTTTACTGCATATGGAGTACCTTGTTCTGACTTTTTCCCAGTCCTTGAATCTTCGTATTTGTATGGGCGGTGTGCATATACTACGTAGATTTTGCCATCTATTATTTCTGCTCTTAATAAAGGTCTGCCTGATTCTCCCATGCCTGAAAGATAGCGGTTATGTATTTGAGCAATCGTTAAACCTCTGCCTGAATCATAAGGTACATGCTTGATAATAGCTTCCGTTCTCATGATGTTTCTTTTATCAAAATCAACGCTCCCGGACAACTTCAACTCTGATCGGTGATCTTTTGCTCCGTCTGACTTGAGAACCATCCAGCTTGTACCACTTGTGAAGAATTTTCCATATTCGCAATGATTCTTAGCATTATAAGCTGAAGAACTGCTCGAACTACTACTGTTATTTCTTTCATATTTTGTGATGTCCAAAGCATCTCTGAACTTAGAAATATCATAAGGTTTGCGCTCACTACAACTATTAAAACCTCTTAAATCTGTTGCATCACCAGTAGACACATCAGCAATTCTGTCTTCCTTCGCCATTTCTCCGGGTGAAACATCTTCAATAATAACTTCTTCATGTTGACTTGTCATAAATTCATCCAACAAAACATCTTCTGTGCTACAGCTAAAAATGAAAACAGCAGAAACAAATAACAAGGCATAAAATTTTATACTTTTCATGGTCAAAATTAAATTTTAAGAGCAAATAACTTCTTAATGTGTGAAAATAAATGATAATGGAAAGCGTATTATTTGTTTGTTTTTGAAGTATACAACATACGTTTTTGGGTGAATTTTAATATGCCGATCATCAAATACATTTCAAATGTCACATAAAAAGCTTTAAGCATTTGTTTTTAAAAAACAACAATTGTGACAATCAAATCGCTTTAAAAAATAAAATAAGACGAGCAAAAAAGGATCTTAACATAATAAAAACGCAACAAAAAAACATTTTTTTTAATACTAAAACCACCTCTTTTTTCTTAAAATTCTCTTCTTTTCGGCGGTTTAGAAAAGAATTAAGCTGATAAAAATTATTCATTATTGTCGTTAACCAAAAGTCTTCAACTTACATTTGCATTAAATTTTATTCTCATTCTTCCAAACCTTATTACTTTTTATTCGTATAAACACTTAATCAGCCAGACGCTGAGTACACAACAAGGCACATGAGCTTATTGAAGAACATTCTACTATCTATCTTTCTTGTGGGTAGCTGCTACTTTTTGCATGCTGAAACTCCCGAGCTGGATAGTCTATATGTGATCATGCATACCACTAGCTCTGATTCTACCCGTGTAGAAATTATGAACTTACTCAGTGAAAAGTTGAAACAAAAAAATTGGCGAGAAGCCTTAAAACATGCTGAACAGGCTTATGAAATTTCAAAAAAGATAGACCATAAAGAAGAAACAGCAAAAGCACTCTTAAAAATAGGGCAAATAACCTACAGGAATATAGATAGAGACACTTCCTTATACTACTTTAAACAAGGAGTAAAATTAGCAGAAGAAGAGAATTTATTGGCGCTGGAATATGATTATTTTATAGAGTTGGGGCTTTGGCATATGTATAGGTCAAGAGACTCTATTCAGACGGTGCAATATTTTCTGAAAGCAGCAGAAATCAGCAAAATCACTAAAGACCACATGGGGACAGGGCGTGCTTATGCAAGATTAGCCGCATTATATGCCAGAAAGAGGGATATTGAGCAGAGCGAGAAGTACATGGAATTGAGCACGCCGTATTATAAAAAGATCAATGACATATCTTCCATCGCTTTTTATTACGAGGATGTGGGGAGTAGGGTTTGGGCATACAATATGAAGCGAGGAATGGATTTCTATCTCAAAGGATTGGAGTATGCTCCCAATAATCCCAATATAAATGTAGGTATTGGTAAAGCATATAGCCTTATTGGAAAGCCGGAGGCTGCACTGGAATATTTAGAAGATGCAGTAAAAGCCTTTGACCGAAAAAAACAAGTCAGACGTTTAGGCAGCACTTTAGCCTACTTGGCAGATGTACATATTCAATTAGGGAATTACGAGGAGGCAAATAAGATCAGTGATGAAAATATAGCGCTTTTATCTCCACTTAGTATTAATAAAGAAAAAAGAGCACTTCCCCTTTCTTTCATTTCGAAAGGAATCATAAATGAACAGCAAGGGAATATAGACGAAGCACAGCGGTATTATCAAATGGCTCTAGACAAGGCATTGACCATTAGAAGTAGCTATGAAAGAGCAAAAGCAAGATTAGTCTTAGGTCAGTTTTATATAGACTCAAACCTTACCGAGGCGGCCTTGTATTGTAGAAAAGCTTTGAAAGATAGTCGAAAACATGATTATGTGGCCATACAAGTAGAAGCCTGTGATTGTCTTTATCAGGTGTATAAAAAACAAGACAATCATAGTGAAGCGCTAGAGTATTTCGAACAAAAAGAAGTATTAGCAGCATCTCTTAATGCCCAAAAAGCTACACATACACTCGATATATATGGCAAGCTCGCAGATAAAGACAGAGAAATCGCTTATCAGCAAAAACTAAAAGACGAGCAACTAAAAAGTCAGTATAAGATCAATAAAATACTTGGCGGTTCTGTTGTTGCCGGGTTTATACTCATTGGTTTCCTGATGTTAGGTATCCGAAGGATCAGCAACCAAAATAAAGAAATCAAAAAGAAAACCAAAGAACTTGAAAGCACGAATATAAGTCTAGAACGCTCCAATACGGAGTTAGAACGTTTTGCCTCCATTGTTTCTCATGACTTAAAGACTCCTTTAAAAAATATAGTCGGGTTTACCGGATTACTTAAAAAGAAACTCAATAAGCAAGAAGAATCGCTCGTTCAAGATGCACTTAAATTCATAGATGATGGTGGGAAAAGAATGGTTAGGCTAATTGACGATGTTCTTGAATATTCTAAATTCTCCAATATCGAGGCTACTGATAACACAAAGGTCATCAATGTCAGTCATCTGATAGAGGAAATAACTCAATTGGTATTGATTAATATTGAAGATGGTCAGGTAAAAGCAGATACCTCAACACTTCCAAATTTAGAGTGGAACTATTCCAAAATATTTCTTCTATTTAAAAATTTCATTGAAAATGGGTTAAAATACAATGAATCATCCCAACCGCTTGTCAAAATATATGGCAAAAAGAGCCTTGAAGCGTATTGTGTGTGTATTGAGGATAATGGAATAGGCATCAGCAAGGAGTATTTTGATAAAATATTTGTCATGTTTAAGCGACTGCATAACCATAAGGAATATGAAGGTACTGGATTGGGGCTGGCTACCTGTAAAAAAATTGTAGAGGAATTTGAAGGCAGTATTAATATTGATAGTGAAATCGGAAAAGGCACCAAATTTCAGATTTATTTTCCAATTAAAATGATTCATGAATCAGATAATCCTGCAAATTTTAAGGGCACTATAGTGCAAAAAACAGGGTGATTTTTATACAAAAAAGTTGCAATAAAGCCTGAGTGTAATATCCAGAATTATACGTTCAAAACAAAAACATCAATACAATAAACTGAGCAGTAAAACCCACTAGATAGCCCCCATAAATATCCTTAGGTTCATGTGCATTTAATATAAGGCGGGAAGTTCCCACCATTCCGGCTAATATCAAGACGACCAGCAGCATGTTTTTCAGATCGTCATAGCTATAATAAAGCATATTGATAATCACCATAGCCACCAAGCCCCCCATACCTACTGCGTGAATACTTATTTTAGAAAAAAGATTGAGGAAAAAAGCGAACAGAAGCGCTAATGTTGCACCAATAGCAAATATTTCAAATGAACGTGGGAAAATAGAGGTTTTGTAAATGATCAAAGCCAGCCAAAAGTAAAATATCAGTGTGGATACATAGGGAATAATGCGCTCTTCCCTATCTTCCATGTGCAGGCTTTCGATCAGCCCCAGCATGCGCATTAGAACAACGGAGAAAATCGGCAGAATAAAACTAATGACAACAACTTGAATTAGATAGATCATCATATTGTTGGTGCCGCCAAATTGATAAGGGTTGACTTGCATCATAAAGAGCAAACCATAGGTCATTATCAATAATGGGTGGAAAACGTAAGATAAAAAATTGGCTATCGCTTTTATCATTGTGCTGTTTTTGCAATACTTCGTATTGGTTCTTGTTTTTACAAAGATATTGAAATTGATATTGTCATTATAATTGAAATTAAAAATTGCATCTTTACTCCATGGAAATACCCAAATATACACGTAGTCAATTAGCCTTGCGAAATGGGCAGGATAAGCCAGAAATATGGGTGGCTTATAAAGGCAGAATCTATGATGTAACAGAGAGTCGCCTGTGGCGCAAGGGTCAACATTATGAGCATTGGGCAGGGCAAGATCTTACAAAAGAATTGAGTGATGCACCCCACACTGAAAAAGTGTTTGAGAAATTTGAAGTTGTGGGTACACTTTGAAGTGTATTGCTCCGTCCGATATTTTGTGGTTTAGGGAGCCAGTCTTTCTATCACCCATTTCCCATGATCAAGCGCATAACGAACCCGGTCGTGCAAACGACTGCTACGCCCTTGCCAGAACTCGATAACAGAAGGCACTAGCCGATAACCGCCCCAATGTGGCGGACGAGGGACTTCTTCTTGTTCGTATTTATGTTGCAATTCAGCGGTATTGTTTTCTAAAAGGTCTCGATGAGGAATAACCTGGCTTTGTGGGGATGCCCAGGCGCCTATGCGACTACCTTTGGGTCGGCTTGAAAAATAGGTGTCTGAGATTTTTGAGCTGACTCGTTCTACTTTTCCTTCTATGCGAACTTGTCGTTCCAATTCTTGCCAATGAAAAACTAAGGCGGCATGAGGATTCTCAGTCATTTCCTGTCCTTTTCGACTATTATAATTGGTATAAAAAATAAAACCTTTTTCGTCTATCCCTTTTAGTAACACAATGCGAGCAGAGGGGATTCCTTCTTTATTGGCAGTAGCCAATGTCATGGCATTAGCTTCTGAGCCAGCGTCTTTGCGGGCTGTTGCCAAGGCTTCCTGAAACCAATTATCGAATTGGACAAAAGGATTGAGAGCTACATCGCTGACGTCTAGTGTGCGGGCTTTGTAATCTCTTCTTAGGTCAGCTATTTTGCTCATAGGGCGACTGTTTTTTGACCCCATCTCTATTCCTTAAAATGGAAGAGAGTTTAAAGGTCGGTTTTAAGCTCCTCCATGTACAAGAGAAGGCTTTGCGGTGAGTTGGGCTTTATTTGCCTTTTTCTACGAGTATTGCTGCAATGCGTTCGGCGGCTTGCCCATCCCATAATGGAGGTATAACACCTTTTCTGGTCTGTCCGTTTAATATTTCGACCATTTTTTCGTGGACAGTGACTGGATTTAGGTCACGTAGCAGCTGATTCGTACCTAGTGTTGTTGTGATCGGACGTTCTGTAGAATCCCGGAAAGTCAGACAAGGAACTTGTAAGTAAGTCGTTTCTTCCTGAATACCACCGGAATCCGTGATGATGAGGGCGGCATTTTCCATGAGCTTCAAGAACTGTAGATAGCCTTGTGGTCCCATTAAGACCAAATTATCAATGCTTTCCAGTTGATCTTTAAGACCAAATTTAGCCATGTTATTGGATGTTCTGGGGTGGATGGGGAAGACGACTTTTTTATATTTCGCGGCGTTTTTTATAATCTTTAAAATACTTTTCAGACCGGCTTCATTGTCTACATTAGCAGGGCGGTGCATCGTCATAAGGATGTATTCACCAGCTTTTGTATCAGCTTGTTGCAGGATGTCATTATTAGCAGCTTTTTCACGGAAATAAGCCAGAGAATCGATCATCACATTACCCACAAAAAAGACCTTTTCATCGGCTATGCCTTCCTTGGCAAGATTGATCATACCGCTTTGCTCCGTAACAAACAAGTAATCAGAAACACTGTCGGTAAGAACGCGGTTGACTTCTTCTGGCATGGTTCTGTCGCCACTGCGCAAACCCGCTTCTACATGTGCTAAGGGTACGCCCATTTTTATAGCGACTAGTGTACAGGCGATGGTCGAGTTCACATCCCCGACTACGAGTATCAGGTCTGGTTTTTCGTCTTCGACCACCTTTTCAAAAGCTATCATGATTTTAGCTGTTTGTTGGGTGTGGCTGCCGCCTCCGATGCCAAGAAAATAGTGAGGTTTGGGTAATTCGAGCTGATTGAAAAAGATGTCACTCATTTTTTCATCGTAATGCTGCCCGGTATGTACGATCTTGGATTCTACTTGTTCGTGTTGTTGGAAAGCCCGGTGCAAGGGAGCGATTTTCATAAAGTTGGGGCGTGCACCTACTATGTTTAGTATTTTCATTTTTCGCTTTAGTCAGTAATTCTGGTTATATGACGTTGTGAAGCGCAAAAGTAAGGAAAGTAATTGTTTAAAAAGGTTGGGCTTGGGGTTAAGTTTTGGTTTTTAGGTTTTCAATAAACGATTGTCGCAGTTCTTGAGTATTTGCTATTTATATATGAAGAAGCCAAAATCCAGCATATTTGCCCTTGTTTGGTTCTTATTTTGTACCAAACTCCAGTAGACAAGGGACCTCGGTTTATTGTTTCCCAAAATGAAATGCCTAATGTTTTTGAACCCATGTACTCAAAGTATTCTCCCGCATAAGTCAGCCCTGCAAGACCAAAAACATCTTTGTTAAATCCAGGTTCTTCCAGCAGTAAAATATTATCGAAATGAACTTGCACCATTTTTTTTCCATACCAATCACTTTGATTGAAGCTTTTGGGTCTGTTGTTTTTCCAACCATCCATCATCAGATTTTGATAAGAACATTCGTATAGGGTGGTTAAATTTTTTTTTAGTCCATGACAGGTTTCATTACCGATGCCATAGTGGGGTGCTTCACTGTTATAATCAGATGTATTTATAGATTCCCAGGGAATACCTTTCCCCAGAACACAACCTGAATGATAAGCTTTAAGCACTCTTCTGAATAATCTCACATGGTCATAAGTTGAGGTTTCAATTCGAGTGACTCCTCTTGTTGGGCCTTTAGCCGCAGACCAATGGAATCCGTGGGTAACTCCTTTATACAAACGTCTGCCTGTTAGCGTTACTAATACGGAAGTGACATTGTATACGACATCACAGAAGTATTGTTCATCTTCTTCCAGCGTATATTGACAGACTGCTTTTAATGTTTCTGGCAGAAAGGCGATAGCTACTGCTGCAATGATCTGATGTATGGTTTCTCCGTCTTCGTTAAGGTATGTGACGACAGTCATGTATTCTCCTTCTTCTATCTTGATGATGTCTTTTTGTGGAATTCCCCAAAAAGTCTCGGCTCCAGTATGTGCAAATAATGCTAAGGTACTTGTGATAAAAAAGGCTAAAAGGATAATTTTTTTCATGGTATTTGTTTTCATTATCTTATCGTCTATTCTTTTAAAGTTAGCATAAATAGTAGATATGCTAAAAAATATTGTGAAAGAAGACTCCCTGCGGAACTCATTGTAGTATCGAATTGAGGTTATTGTTTTAAGAAATGGATATTTTTTACTCAAGAGGTTTTAGAGCATTACTTCTGTTTTTTTTGTTCTATTTCTTTTATCTGTTCAATGGTAAGCTGCGTAATTAGCTGAACCTGCTCGTAACTCATCCCATTTTCCAATCCACGAATTACGACTAACTCCATGCCTTTTTCTAAACCCTTTTCTATGCCAAGAGCTAAACCTCTTTTATATAATCCGTCTTTTTGTATATCATATGTTACCGGCATATCTTCTATTATTTTTATTGTTTCTTCCTCTAAATTACGCAATCTTGATAAAATTATCAACTGCGCTATATATTTTGAGGTTAATTTATGTGATTTACTGTATCGTTGTATACGTCCTAAAATAGAACGTAATATTTGTTCGCTTTGTTCCTTCTCATATTTACTTAACATTGCTAGCATTATAACTTCAGGGATCTGCGAACTTAATAGTTTTTCTGTGTCTAATTCGTGAATGTTTATCAATTCAAAACCACGAAATATTTCAGATTCTATTAAATGCTTGCGCATTTTTGCTTTTCCTTTGCCCAGATAGATGACAATGTGTTTTATAGGCTTCTTATATTTCTCCCAAACTAATCCATGATACATCCCCATCCGATATATCATGTTTTTGGCATCACTTGTCTGAAATTCAATATGTAATATCCATTGTGTCTCGTTTTTTAGAGTTACTTCATATAGAAAATCTACTTCTCTTTCGACTGTTCTTGGTAATTTATCAGGTAGTGTTTTGTATGATTCTATTTTTAAATTTAGTTCTTCCTCTACTATTGGAATAAACAAGGATTCTGCATTTTCTTTGAATATCCGGTCGTAGATATTTCCCTTATAGTTATTACTACTTTTTATCGGTTTTGGTGTTTTCATACAACAAAGATAAAGAAAAGAAACAAAAGGTTTTAATTAAACTTTTTTGTTTTGTAATTGACTCTTAACTTTAGCTTTGGTAGTGTTTTTATACAGTTGCTTTACCAAGATGCTCCGTTAGCAATTGCCATTTTCCATCTTCATTGATGATGACAGAAGTACCTATTCCACTTCCGCCTAATAACTGACCATTGATATATCCGCTCCAGGTAAAATTAAAGAGATATACGGCAAACTGTTCTTCTTTCCTTAGCCATTGCACCTGACTTATTTGGTAGGTTTCGCCTTTGATAGTCGCAAAATTATGCTCGAAAGCTGCTTTGATCGCCTGCTTTCCTTTATTCACGACTCCGCTTGAAAACGTCACGCTGGCTTCTTCAGCTATTAATGGCTCTACAGCTTTCCAATCCTGAGTGGCTAATGCTGTCTCATAAGCTTTGATAAAATCTTCTGGTTTCATTCGTTAATTTATTGCCCTTTAGAACTTTCATCTCCAAATATAGCGTATATTTGAATATGTAATTAATTTTAATTAAAATATACACAATATGAAAACAATTTTCAACATTTCTTCAATGATTTTATTGACGGCTATCCTGTTCTTTGGATGCCAATCCAACCCTGCTGATTCGGCAGAGCACAAACAAATGTTAGCAGAACATAAGACGATGGATGAAGAGCATGAAAAGATGAAGCGTGAACACGAACAAATGCTTATCGATCATGAAAATGGTAAGTGCTAGGACTGAATTAAGTTATTGCTAATAAAGAGTAGGTTTTGTTAGCAATTGAGGCATTGAAATGTGAGCTATGCCTGAGCATAGTGAATATTTCAAGAACAAAAAGTGCTGACAAAAGATGCCTTTATAAGTGTAAATTAATTCAGTCTTAGCACTTAAAGGCAAAAAATAACTATTAGTTTACAGAACACCAGTGTTCTGTAAACTAATAGTTAAACACCATTTATCCCGGATTTTAGAGTTAGTCAATATAGGTAACCAAATTCTTCTGTCACGTTTGGGGTGAAAATTTGAAAATGATAAGTATTACATAGCTTATGTTGCTTCTTAGCCAGAGTATGCTTAATTTCCCGTTAATGGGTTTAAGGAGCAAAATTTATTATTTAGCTCTGTACTCTTCATTTGCAAACATTTCAATGAAACACAAATACTTAATTGCTTCGCCCAATTTTGATGGATTAGATAAAAAAGAGGTGCTTTTTGTAGAAAACTGCCTTGATACCTATCGCAATAGCTCCTCCAAGACTGAGCAGGCAACTGCTATTGATACATTAGCCGAGAACAAAAACCTTAAAGGGCTTCAATATGATTACAATCAGTGGCTTTTAGATTTTGTTCTCCAGGTATTAGCAGAGAACAATACAGAAGAAGATGAAACTCACTATCTGAAAATATTGGCTAATTGTTATAATCGCTTAGGAGGGAAATATTTCTATGAAGGTGCCTATGATAAAGCTTTAGATATAATATATAAGTCGGAGAAAATTCATATTAAGACAAAAAATAAAAAGGGACGATTAAGAGTATGCCGCTCTATAGGCTCAATTTATGCAATGCAAGGGAAGACCGATCTCGGACTTGAGTTTTACGAAAAAGCTTTGACTATAGCTAATGAACTTCAGGATGAATCAGAGCTTGGATCTATTTACAAAAATTTATCTATAATCCATAGATACAAAGGTAACATGCCTCAATCATTAGAGTATATTTTCAAGTCAGCAAAAATTGCTGAACTGAATAAGGATGAGTTGGATATGGCCTTGGCTTATGATAATATTGGAATTTTATTAGAAAAGCAAAAAGAGTTCGATGAGGCATTGATATACTTTTTGAAGACATTGAAAATTTATAAAAAATTAAAACATAAAGACAGGGAGGCTAATTTATATAAGCAAATAGGACGCATTTATATAGAAAAAAATGAAAATGAGACAGCTTTAAAATATTGTAAAAAGTCGCTAAAACTACACGAGCAATTGAACCTGCCAGTGCATTTGTCCTTACTTCATATTACATTAGGAACCATTTACGAAAATCTGAGCCAACCCGAACTTGCTCTCCAATATTACCATCTAACCCGGAAAACTGCCAGTAAAACCAAGCATAAACAGATATTGTCACAAGCCTTGGTTAAGATAGGCTTGTTGGAAATAAATAAAGGAAATACCGACGAAGCCAACCAATATATTGATAAAGCTTATCTCTTAGCTCAAGAACTTGATTACCCGAATGAACTAGAAAAGGCTGCCGCTGCAAAAGTCGCTTTGGCATTGGCGAAAGGTGATTATAAAATTGCAAAAATTCGAAGCTGACCTAAAGACAAGCGTTAAGTAAGTTTTGGAATGAGAATAGGTGTATTCATCTTATATGCTTCATAATCTGCTTGTCCACCCCATTTCTTGTCTGCTTTTGCTTCCAAGGCGGGAATACCGCTTATTTTTATCAATAAAAAAGCAACGAAAACAGGGGAAAGCAATGCAACCCACTGCCAGCCTTTTAAAACCGGAATAGCTATGATAAACACGCCTATCCAAAGGAAAATTTCTCCGAAGTAATTCGGATGGCGGGATTTAGACCATAAACCTGAACGAATGAATTGACCTTTATTCGCCGGATTTTTTTTGAATTGGCGTTTTTGAGCATCTGCTACTACTTCTATGAAGAATCCGATCAGCCATACCCCAAGTCCGATGTATACAAAATAATCAATGTCTTTTCTAATGGTGGACGTGATGCCTATTAGCGCTGCTGCCGACGTCAAAGTCACCCATAAGCCCTGTAAAGTCCAGACATTTAGAAACCTGAGAAAATTGGGTTTTATTTCATTGAATCGGTCATCTTTCCCATCTTGCATAATTCTGATAAATAAAAAACTACCCAAACGAACCGCCCAAATAATCACCAGAGCAGCCAGTAGTTTTGAACGAATATCCAGATCGTCTGTCAAATATAGAGCGACCAAAGTAACAAGGATATAAGTCAGGCTGCCAACAAGGTCAAAGAAGGCTTCTGTCTGAAGAAGATTCGCCGGAATAAATGCCGACCAATTTATGATAAATGCTAAGCCCACACATAGAGCAAAGGTCGGGAGCTCATTAAAGGTTTGGCTATATTGAGAACCTGCCCAGGCAACTAATCCGGCTAATACAGGGCAAATAAAGAGACTTTTAATGATTTGTTGTCGGTTCATTGTAGTGTGTTATTTATAAGAGCGTTTTTCTTATTTTTTACGTAAAGTTTTCAGCTTTACTAAACCTCTGCCAGCAAGCGCACAAAATGGTAGACATCCTCAAAAGAATTGTACATCGGCACTGGTGCAACACGAATAACATTAGGTTCTCGCCAATCTGAAACGACTCCATTCTTTGTCAAATATTCGTGCAATGCTTTACCATTTTCGTCAGTAAGAATAGATAATTGACAACCTCTTTCAGCAGGATTAGTCGGTGTAATGACGTTGAATTGATGCCCTTTTTGATTGAGATCTTCTATGAGGAAAACCATATATGCGGTGAGTTGTTCACTTTTTTGGCGTAAAGTCTCCATGCCTACTTCATCAAATATGTCCAGACTGGCTTTATGAGCTGCCATACTGAATACCTGAGCATTGCTGAGTTGCCAGCCAGCTGCGCCAGGCATGGGCTGAAAACCTTTTTTCATCAGAAAACGTTCGTCTTCATTATGTCCCCACCAACCAGCAAAACGAGGTAAGTCGGGATTCTTGCCATGTCTTTCGTGTACAAAAACGCCACCTGGCCCGCCTGGCCCCGAATTCAGGTATTTATAGGTACACCAGACCGCAAAATCTACGTTCCAGTCGTGTAACTGAACCGGAACATTGCCGGCAGCATGGGCAAGGTCATAACCGACTACAGCACCTACTTTCTGCCCGGCTTTGGTGATACTTTTTAAATCAAAATATTGCCCGGTATAATAATTAACCCCGCCAAACATAACCAGGGCCAGTTCGTTTTTATGCTCTTCTATTTTGGATAGAATATCTTCTGTGCGTAATGTTTCCTCGCCCGCTCTCGGTTCGACTTCAATAATAGCTTCTTCGGGATCATAGCCATGAAATTTGACTTGTGTTTCTATAGCATATTGGTCTGAAGGAAATGCACCACCTTCCATTAAAACCTTGAAACGCTGTTTGGTGGGGCGATAAAACGAGACTAGAAGAAAATGGAGATTTGCCGTCAGGGTATTCATAATGACGATTTCTTCCGGTTTGGCACCCACTATTTTTGCGGCTTGAACGGAGAAAAAATGATGGTAATCTTTCCAGGGCATATCTCCACGAAAGTGGCCTTCTACACCTTCTTTTTCCCAGTGCAAAAGTTCTTTTTCAATATAGGAACGGGTAGTTTTGGCTTGTAGTCCTAATGAATTTCCACAGAAATACAGACAGTTTTTACCTTCGTGCTGTGGAAAGTAAAATTGGTCTCTGTATTTGCGTAGAGCGTCTTGTTGGTCGAGTTGTTGGGCGTATTCCAATGTCGTTTTCATAGTGCGAATTTAGGGAATTTAGTACACTTAGAAGCTATTTGAATTAGGTTTCAGCTTCAGAACCTACACGGACGACATTGATTTTATTGGCGAGTGTACGAGGAACTTTGACAAGCTCTCTGCCCATTTTTATTTCTATAAAATTATCTTCGCTTTGGGTGATAACAAAAACTTCTTCTGGGCCAAGACCAAGTTGCCAGAGACGGGTAATAAGGTGTTCGTTGAGTTGCTGTTGGGCAATTTCAGCTGTAGAATTGATAGGTAAACTGCTCAGAGAATTATCGGGCTGATATTCGTTTTGTGGAATGGGAGCGCCGTGTGGATCTAGTTGCGGATAACCTAGGCGGGCTTCCAGTTCGTCCAGAATATCATCGGTGAGGACGTGCTCGTAGCGTTCTGCTTCTTCGTGTATTTGTCCGGCATCCATGCTCATTTCCTCTACCATGTAGGTTTCCCAAAGTCGATGCGCTCTCACGAGTCGGGTGGCTTGTTTGATACCTTCTTCCGTAATCACCAATTGATTTTTACCGGAATTGACCAGTCCTTTTTGCGAAAGCAAAGACAAATACTGACGCAGTGTACTATTATTAAAACCCAGCCTTTCCTGTAAGTTTGGAAAGGATAAATTCCCCCGTTCATGAAGTTTTAGCGTTTGTTTTAAGGTGTCTTCAAACTGTATCCGTCTGCGGGTTTTTCTTTTGTATAAAAACTTGAAAAATAAGCCTTTTTGTGGAGCAAAGAAAACAGCCGCCAGATAAATGAGTGTGGCTACTACAACCATAGTCGGACCAGGAGGCGTATTGTAAATGTCAGAAATAACGAGTCCGGTAAGGGCTGAAATAATGCCAATAATGCCTGAAATAATAATGACAATATTCAATCGTTTGCTCAGCAATAAAGCCGTTGAAGCCGGAGTAATGAGCATAGCTACAACCAAAATAACCCCGACAGCCTGTAAAGAAGCAACCACTGCAAAAGACAGCAATAACATGAGGTAGTAATGAATACTACTAACAGGAATACCCATTGTCTCGGCAACTACAGGTTGGAAAGTGGTAGCAAAAAGATAGCGATAAAACAGGGCGACACTCAGCAAAACATATATAGTGATGCCGGCAGTGAGATAAAGATCGGTATCAGATAAGCCGAGTACATTTCCGAAGAGAAAATGATCGAGATCCAAATGGGCACTATTTCGACTGACATTAGAAATTCCGATAACTCCCAAAGCAAACATAGCAGAGAAAACAATACCTATGGCTGCATCATTCTTAGTCCTGGCATTATGTTGTAACCAGGTGATAAATATAGCGGATAACAAACCAGCCACAACGGCACCCATAAAGATAGCTGAAGCCACAGCAGCGCCTGCAATAATAAAACCAATGACAACACCAGGCAATACGGCATGAGCTAAAGCATCGCCCATCAAAGACATATTGCGCAGCACAATAAAACAACCCAATACCCCGCACATCAGGCCTACTAATACAGAGGCTATCAAAGCACGAATGCCCAAAGCGTAGCTGAATAAGTCGAATAGTTCCATTGTATTGCGTTGTCGTCTTATCGTCTTATCGTGTTATTGCATGTAAGGATAGCAAAATAACACGACGGAGGATAATACATCTAATCTAAAGCTGTTTTGTGTAAAATACTGAGCTGACCTCTATAAGCACGATTGATGTTTTCTTCTGTGAATGTGAGTTCGGTGTCGCCATAAGCAACTACCCACTGATTGAGCAGAATAATCTTATTGAAATAATCACGTACTTTGGATAGGTCGTGATGGATAACTAAAATTGTTTTTCCCTGATTACCCAGTTCTTTCAGTATATCTATAATCTTCTTTTCTGTTGTAATATCAACACCAACAAAAGGTTCATCAAGCAAAAAAATATCGGCTTGCTGGCATAAGGCTCTGGCAATAAAAACTCTCTGTTGTTGTCCGCCTGATAGTTCGCCAATCTGTCGGTTTTTCAGGTTGGCGATGCCCATATCTTCTAATGCTTGCATGGCTATATCTTTATCCTTTTTGTTCAGGCGCTGAAAAATGCCTTTGAAAGGATAACGTCCCATGAGTACAACATCCATAACCGTAGCAGGGAACTGCCAGTCTATTTCTCCTTTTTGTGGGATATAAACCATTTTTTTTCGCTGCTCATCTACTGGTTCTCCATTAATAAGTACTTGCCCTGCATTACTGGGGATTAATCCTAAAATGGCTTTAAATAAAGTGGACTTTCCTGCGCCATTGGGCCCTAGTACACCATATAATTGCCCAGGCTCCATGTCCATATAAACATTGGCTAATACCGTTTTGCGATCGTAGGAAACAGATAAACCTTTTATGGAAATTGCAGGTATCATATTGTAGAGAAATGAGTGGCGATAATGTCCGAATAATTATCGGGACAGTGAAAAGCCAGACTTCTTTTATTTTAATTTTCTGAACATAAATAACATAGCTCCTAGCAAGGCCAGACCAATAAGAATACTAGACCAATGGAAATCATTGTTTGTGTCTATGACTTCTTCCGTATTTTCAGGAGATAACTTTCCTGTGAGTCCGGCAACGATTTTATCTGTATTAGCTTTCAGCATTTTTATATAAGAATCGCCTTCTGAGCCAGTTTCTCCTATGGAATCGGCATATAAAGTGCCTCCTATGACGATGTTATTATCCCTGGCTATTTGCTGCATTTGCTTGGGATTGATCGTCGTTTCGGCAAAAATAGCCGGCACTTTAGATTTTTGAATGATTTTGATCAAATTGATGATGTCATCTGTTTGTGCTTCAGCATCTGTTGATACACCCAGTACAGATTCCAATTGAATACCATATTGCTTGCCATAGTATTGGAAAGCATCATGAGAAGTAACAAGAATACGTTTGTCAGCAGGAATGGTATTGACCTGTTCTTTTATATAGTTGTCCAAATTAATGACTTCCTGGCGATATTGTTCATGATTTTTTTCATAGAAGGCTTTGTTGTCCGGGTCTAGCTGAACAACTCCATTCTTAATATTTTCAATATATTTCAAACCATGTTCTACATTCATCCAGGCATGGGGGTCAGGAGAATCGTAAGTCAGGCTTTTAATAGGAGTTATGCCTTCAGTGATCGTAACGACTAGTGCTTTTGTTCCTGAATTTTCGATCAGCTCACTTAACCAACCTTCAAAGGTAAGTCCGTTTTGTAGGATAAGGTCGGCATCTGCTACTAATTTGGCATCTTTGGGTGTAGGCTTGTATAAGTGTGGATCGCCACCTACGGGGACAATAAGCTCTATATTCATTTTATCGCCTACAATATTTTTTGCCATATCGGAAAACATGGAAGCTGTAGCGGCGATAGTTGGTTTTTCTGCTTGTAGCCTGGCATATGTAAGTAACACCAATACTATTAGTATAAATTTTTTCATATAACTTTCATTAAGAGGTTGTCGGATACCTTTCTACTGAGTCCGCCCTTTTTTTCATTGTTAATTTGTATGTACAATGATTCGTCAAATTCGTTGTATTCCAGCACCGTAATTTTAGTGCCAATGGCAACATTTATTTTTTTCAAAAACTTCATTAATGAATCTGGATGTTCTTGCAGACCGATCAATTCTCCTGTTTGCCCTGGTTCCAGATTGGAAAGCGTAATAAACTCTCGCTCCGGGATATTTCCATGTTCGTCTGGAATTGGGTCGCCATGAGGGTCGAAACGGGGAGTGCCCAGATACTCGTTCAATCGGCGAATCAGTTCGGGGGAATTGACATGTTCCAGTTGTTCGGCTATGTCATGTATTTCATCCCATTCAAAGTCGAGTTTATCTACCAGAAAACATTCCCATAGTCTGTGTTTTCTGATTAATTCTGTTGCTACCTGCCTGCCGCTATCTGTTAGTGAAACTCCTTTATATTTTTCGTAGTTGATTAGTTTTTTTTCTGATAAGCGACGCAACATATCTGTTACTGATGCTGGTGCAGTGTTCATTTCTATTGCAATAGCATTGGTGGTAGCAACACCCTTACCAGCCTCTTCTGAATGTTTGAAAATAGCCTTTAGGTAGTTTTCTTCTGTTTGCGTTAAGAGCATAATTTTTGTTAATTTGGTAAAATATGGAGATGGCAAAAAGCCTTCTTCTTATTTAGAAACAAATTTTACTCCATTTACAGTTAAAATTACTGAAATAGATAAGGCTTCCTATTGCAAAAATAAGACTTTTAGATTAATCTAAAAATATTTTTATTAAAATGTTTTAAAAAAATCCGCATATATCGAATATTTAAAATTTGATACTAAATGCAGAAATAATAGTCCAAACAACATCTAATTATTTGTAAATTATCATTTTAAATAAATATTATGAAATCAATAAATGTACAATGGTTTATTTTTGGCTTTGCAGCCATGTTATTATTAAGTAGTTGTGGTGCAAAGCGTCAGGCTAGTCAACTACTGGATCATAAGAATTTACTGAATACTATTGCTACAGGAAAGGCAAGCCCTGAAGAAAAGCTGGATGCTTTGGCTGGATCTGTTACCACAATGATGCACGAAAGTTTGAAGATCGCAAATCCTAAAAAGGGCGTTAACTATGTTACACAGTTTGCAGGCGATAATACTCAGGCCATTGATAAAATTCTGAATGATGTAGGTACATGGCAAAAGGAACTCAGTGGCATAGAGAAAGCTGCTTTAGCATTGAAAATGACACAAAAGCCTTATACAAGAGACCTGCTGGCTTTGATACCTAAATTCCAGCGCAAGTACAAGCAAATTGCTTTTGTTGGTAAACTAACCAAGCGTTTAAAATCCCGTTTATTCAACGTTGGGATGGATAAATTGGGCGGAAAGATATTGGACAAGATCGGAAATGAAGAAGAGGAAGAGTAGTTGATTTCTCGTTTGTTGCAATTTTAGAAAATAAGGAATGGCTGAGAAATAAAGTCTAATTTTGTGGGACTTACTTCTCAGCCTTTTCTATTTTTATTTTTAGAATTTTCTTTTCACCATTGGTTTTTGCCAGGTTTAGAGCCATTTTTAGGTGAGTTATTCTTTTGTTCTTGTCTAGCCCATTGTAGAGTTCAGCCAATAAAGAGTGATAAAGGTGATTGTCGTGAAGATTTATTTTTAAAGCTTCAGTGATAGCTTCTTTTTTGCTATTTGCCTTTGACAAAGCATATGTTCTGTTCAATGCTGCTATTGGTGAATATTCTACCTGCAATAAATGATTATATAATTGCAAGATGTTCTCCCACTTCTGTTTGTCGTCTTTGGGTTTTGTATGCCAGAAAGCGATAGAAGCTTCTACATGATATTTTGAAACACCATTGCCAAAGGCAGAACGATGTAGATAATCTTCTCCCTTTTGAATTAATTCTTTGCTCCATTTGCCTTTATCCTGATCTTCATATAAGACCTGACTGCCTAACTGATCTTCTCTGGCTTCGAATCGTGAAGCATGGAAACAAAATAATGCCATCAAAGCATTTGCGTCAGGAGTATTATAACGATTTAGAAACAGGTATAATAGTCGCATTGCTTCCAAACAAAGGTGTTTCTTGATGTTTTTTTCAGCAGTAAAAGAGTAGTAGCCCTCATTGAATAGCAAATAAATAATGGTCAGTACATTAGCTTGTCGTTCTTCCAGGTCATCGGGCAAAGGTAAGTCGAGTTGTATGTTGTGTTTTTTGAAACTTGTCTTAGCTCTTTGTAGTCTTTTATTGATCGTTGACTTGGAACTTAGCAGGGCTGAAGCAATTTCTTCTATCGCAAAGCCACACAATACTCTCAATGCTAATGTAATTTGTGCCTCTGTAGACAAAATGGGATTACAAACAGTAAATAACATCTTAAGCTGGCTGTCTTCAATGTTTTCATTGGATAAATCAATTGTATATTCTTCGTCTTGTTTGCTGGATAATTCAGGTTTTATTTTGTCGGCAAAAAGCGTTTTTCTTTTGAGATGATCTTTTGTTTTATTTTTCGCTACAGCGTATAGCCATGCTTCAGGGTTATCTGGAATACCTTTCAAAGACCAGACTTCGACCGCCACCAGAAAAGTCTCACTGACAATATCTTCTGCTAACTGTATACTGGAAATGCCAAATGTCTTGCAAAGTACACTGACAATTTTACCAAATTCAGTCCTGAATAGATTGGATATTAATTTGTTTTCTTGCATCTTGAAAAGAGACATTAGACATCCCGAATTTTAAAAGTGGTAAAAAATGTCCATATTCGATGGTCAATCCCCATATAGCTATCGGGTAAAAAGTGATCCAGTTTACCAAATTTTGTACGCATTTTGCCGTGCAAAATGGAAAACTAGAGGACTTTAAGACAAAAAACAGCTATCGACCATGGACGATCGACCATCGACCTCTTATAATTTCTATTTTGACTAAAATTCAGAATGACTAATGTATATATTTCTTATTGATCAAAAAACCATAATATCACGTACTTCAACAGCTCCTCCATATGAAAGTGTAGGGCATCCTTCCGACAACTTAACTGCTTCGTCTATATTTTCAGCCTTTACAATAGTGTAGCCACCAACCATTTCTTTTAGTTCCATATAAGGGCCATCTGTAATAATGTTGTTTGCACGCACTACCCTTCCTTCCATACCCAAAGCATTTGTACTTACAAATTTACCTTGCGCTGCAATACCGCCAATCCAGTCCTGCCAGGATTTAATCTGTGCTTGCATTTCTTCCGGTGTAGGTCTTTCAACTCTTTCTTCGCTTCTAAAAATTAACATGAATTCTTTCATAATAATGTAGTCTAAATGTTTAAAAAATAACGTTTACACTCTTATGTCGATCGAGTTTTTCAAAATAGGACACCTTTGTGAAATTATTTTTCATTTTTTTCTTTCCAGTATGGCTAAACGGTTTATAAATATAAAATTTCGACTTGTAAAGCGCTTAAAATGGGGGCTTAATTCCTCTCTCAACCATGCTTTAACTTCTTCCAAACTATATGTTCCCATTTCTACATTAGAGATGACATTGCTTTGTGTGATCAAGTAGGTGATTAGTCCTTCTCTGTCCATGGCTACTATATTATTAAAACGTTCATTTAGGATGGTGTCAAAGCTTAGTTTTTCTATTTCCCCTTCCTTTAAGGGGAATTTATTACGGCTTGGAGATGGAAACTTTATCAAATATCGTTCTTGCATCCAGGTATAGAATGTCTCACTATATTCATCGTTTGTCGTGCTGGTAAAAGAGTTGTTGTGGATGATTATGTTGTTTCCTACACTTATTAAGTCTTTCGCAGATTCGAGAAATTCCCGTTGTTTAAACCAGTGAAAGGCACAAGATACCGTTATCAGATCGACCTCCTCTTTTATCATATCCAAGTGCTCTGCTTCTCCTTTGTAATAAGTAATTCGATCGTCTTGCCAGGCATATTTCAGCATACCTTCCGAATTGTCCACACCAATCACTTTTTCCGAGATGTCCAACAAAGCTTTGGTCAACAAACCCGTGCCACAAGCCACATCTAACACGCACTTATAGCGCTCCGTAATTGATAGTTTTTCTTTGAGTTTATTCACAACAAGCCTGTGAAAATCGGGACGACCTGCTTTGTATCTTTTAGCGGCCTCTTTATGGTCGAAATAGTTTTTTTCTTGCATTTCTTAGTTTTATTTTATAAAAAGCAAAACAAGAAGAATCGAGAATAAGTTCGTACATTTATAAATCATGAGTTGGTTCAAAAATAAAAAGAAAAGTAAGTATTTATATCTTCTTTGGAGTCCTTTTAATTCCATTTGGAAAGTGGGGATAACAAGTAATTTTAGAAACCGTTTGTCTACTATTCGGGATACCACCAATGCCACCATATTGCCTGTATTCAAAGTACGCTTACATGACCCTAAGAAAGTAGAACAGCGTATTCTCCGGCATTTCGGTCCCTGGAGAGTCAATTGGAAAGGTAGTGGAAAGACCGAATGGCTGAGAATGCCCTTTTTCGTTACACCTCTCCTGATCTTAGAATTTATCTGGATGAAGTATATGTGGCTGATCCTTTTACTGGTCGTCGGGATTTTAATGTACTCAAGCGATTTAGAGCAATTGATAAATTGATTTTCGACTCAAAAAAACCTAAATTTACAGAAACATAATTCCCAAACAATTTCCACCAAAACTTCGTTATCTTTGCGTCCTTAAAACGTCTACATATAGCCCGTCAACATTTTATCATTGCCCATTTTGGAGTTTGAAATTGAATCAATGACTAAACTACGAACAAAATACACCGAAGCCCGTGCCCAACTCCTTGAAAAAATCGCCCGTGAGCGTGTTTTGATATTGGATGGGGCTATGGGTACCATGATACAGGAGTACAAACTCGAAGAAAAAGACTATAGGGGAGATCGTTTTGCAGATATTTCGCAGGATGTACAAGGCAATAACGAACTCCTCAGTATCACTCAGCCACACATCATTGAAGCCATTCACAAAGCCTATTTCGATGCGGGTGCGGATATTGTAGAAACCAATACTTTTAGTGCCAATTCCGTCTCTCAGGCAGATTATGAAATGGAAGAGTTGGTCTATGAAATGAATGTAGCTTCCGCTAAAATTGCCCGTAAGGCCGCCGATGAAATCACCCAACAAACACCGGACAAACCTCGTTTTGTAGCTGGAGCCTTAGGCCCTACCACTAAGACGACTTCTCTTTCTCCCGACGTAGAAGATCCTGGTTTTCGTGCCATTACTTTTGATGAATTGATGGAAGCCTATTATGAGCAGGTACGTGGTTTAGGTGATGGCGATGTAGATATTTTCCTAGTAGAAACCATCTTTGATACGCTCAATTGTAAAGCAGCATTATATGCTATAGACAGATACTTTGAAGAAACTGGCAAACGCCTTCCCGTCATGGTATCTGGCACGATTACGGATGCCAGTGGACGGACTTTATCCGGGCAAACTGTAGAAGCTTTCCGTATTTCTACCTCACATTTAGACTTATTTAGTATTGGACTGAACTGTGCTCTGGGTGCAGCAGAAATGCGTCCGTATATACAGGAATTATCCAAGATTTCTGACTGTTATGTCAGTGCATATCCGAATGCCGGGCTGCCTAATGAGTTTGGCGAATATGACCAGACGCCCCTGGAAATGGCAGCATTTATAGAAGATTTTGTGAAAAGTGGTTTTGTCAACATTGTAGGCGGATGTTGCGGTACTACGCCCGATCATATCCGGGCAATGGCAGATCAGGTGAATGGTTCTACTCGTGCTATTCCTGTTATTCCTACACTGACCAGCCTAAGCGGATTAGAAGCTTTACGGATTCGTCCGAACACCAATTTTGTCAATGTAGGTGAACGGACCAATGTGACCGGTTCCCGCAAATTTGCCCGACTGATCAAGACTGGTGATTATGCAGAAGCACTTTCGGTTGCTCAACAACAGGTAGACGGCGGTGCGCAGATTATTGATGTCAATATGGATGAAGGTTTGCTGGATTCCAAGCAGGCAATGGTCGATTTCCTCAATCTGATCGCTTCAGAGCCGGACATTGCCAAATTGCCGATCATGATCGACTCTTCTAAGTTTGAAGTCATTGAGGCGGGTTTGAAATGTGTGCAGGGCAAGGCTATTGTCAACTCCATTTCCATGAAAGAGGGCATAGAAGAATTCAAGCGTCAAGCTAAGATCTGTAAGCGCTATGGGGCGGCTGTCGTGGTGATGGCATTCGACGAAGAAGGACAGGCCGACACCATTGACCGTAAGGTAGAAATATGCCATAGAGCTTATAAAATACTGACCGAAGAAGTTGGTTTTTCAGCGAGTGACATCATCTTTGATCCCAATATTTTCGCTGTAGCGACGGGTATTGAAGAGCATAATGAATATGCCATCAATTTTATAGAAGCCACCAGAAAAATCAAGGAATTGATGCCGAATGTGAAGGTCAGTGGAGGCGTCAGTAATATTTCTTTTTCCTTTCGGGGAAATAATCTCGTTCGGGAAGCGATGCACTCAGCCTTCCTGTATCATGCCATAGAAGCGGGGATGGATATGGGTATTGTGAATGCCGGAATGATGGAAATTTATGAAGAGATCGAGCCGAAATTAAGAGCGCTTGTTGAAGATGTTCTGTTCAATCGTCATCCTGATGCTACGGATAAATTGACCGAATACGCCGAGACGATTAAAGGCGAAGGGAAGAAATTGGTGAAGGATTTGAAATGGCGGGAAGGAACCGTTCAGAAAAGATTATCTCATGCATTGGTCAAAGGTATTACAGAGTTTATCATTGAAGATACGGAAGAAGCCCGTTTGCAATACGATAGACCGCTGGAAGTTATTGAAGGTCCGCTGATGGATGGAATGGGTATTGTTGGTGATTTATTCGGTGAAGGAAAAATGTTCTTGCCACAAGTCGTCAAAAGTGCCAGAGTGATGAAGCAGGCAGTTGCGCATTTGACCCCATTTATAGAAGAAGAAAAAGCAGGTAGCGGATCTAGTTCAAAAGGTAGAATCTTGATGGCGACAGTGAAAGGAGATGTGCATGATATTGGTAAAAATATTGTTGGTGTAGTTCTAGGTTGTAATAATTACGATATCATTGACCTGGGCGTCATGGTTCGTGCAGAAAAAATATTGGATACAGCTCAAAAAGAAGGGGTGGATATGATCGGTCTGAGCGGCTTGATTACGCCTTCACTGGATGAAATGGTCTATGTTGCCAAAGAAATGGAGCGCAGAGGAATGAATATTCCCTTATTGATCGGTGGTGCGACGACTTCTAAGACACATACAGCGGTCAAGATAGCTCCACAATATTCTGGACCTGCTGTGCATGTACTGGATGCTTCACGAAGTGTTACCGTAGCCGGTTCTTTACTCGGTGAAAAGAAGGATGCTTATATGACCGATATCGATACGGAGTATGAGCGCATTAGAGTAAATCGAAAAGGGAGAGTATCTTCTAAAAAATATCTAACGATTCAGAAAGCCAGAGCCAACAAAATCCAATTGGACTGGGAGGATTATACGCCTCCAAAACCAGCTTTCCTTGGCGTTAGGACTTTTGCGGCTTATGATCTGGCGGAATTAGTCAAATATATTGACTGGACACCATTCTTCAAAAGCTGGCAATTACATGGGAAATATCCAGCCATTTTTGAGGATAAGATAGTCGGCGTGGAGGCTAAAAAACTATTTGACGATGCACAGGTGATGCTGCAAAAGATCATTGACGAGCAGTGGCTTACCGCCAATGCAGTGGTAGGCTTTTTCCCAGCCAATAGTGTGAATGATGATGATATTGAGCTTTACGTCAATGATGAGCGTCAGGAAGTTCAGACTTTATTGCATCATTTGCGTCAGCAAGCTCAAAAAGCGCCCGGGCAGCCAAATAATTGTCTGACAGACTTTATTGCACCAAAGGAAACAGGAAAAGCCGATTACATCGGAGGTTTTGCAGTGACTTCAGGGATAGGTATAGAAAAACATGTCAAAGCCTTCGAAGCTGCCCATGATGATTATAATGCCATCCTGCTCAAAGCCCTGGCAGATCGCCTGGCAGAGGCTTTTGCAGAGCGTATGCACGAGCGTGTGCGCAAGGAATTTTGGGCATACCAGCCGAAAGAAAGCCTTGATAATACTGCTTTGATTGCTGAAAAATATTCGGGTATTCGTCCGGCTCCTGGCTATCCGGCTTGTCCTGAACATACAGAGAAAAGAACTTTATTTGAATTGATGAATATTGAAGAGAATGCTGGTATCCGTCTGACGGAGTCTTGTGCTATGTATCCGGCAGCTTCAGTGAGTGGCTGGTATTTCTCTCATCCTAAGTCGAAATATTTTACGACGGGTAAGCTTCAGCAGGATCAGGTGAAGAGTTATGCGGAGCGGAAAGGGATGCGACTGGAGGAGGCTGAGAAGTGGCTGGGGAGTGTGTTGGGGTATGATGTGTAGATAAGATAAATAATGAATTTGTTAAGCCTTCAAAGTAACCATATACGGGATTAGTGGAGAGTAATTACTCAACTGTATCATGCTCAAAATCATTAAATTTGAACATGATACAGTTGCGTGA
Organism: Saprospiraceae bacterium; assembly: GCA_020627965.1. Taxonomy (GTDB): domain Bacteria; phylum Bacteroidota; class Bacteroidia; order Chitinophagales; family Saprospiraceae; genus JAHDEO01. The sequence goes on from JAHDFX010000016.1 coordinate 44,855, forward strand.
ACAACTCTCCTT
>JAHDFX010000241.1 GCA_020627965.1 Saprospiraceae bacterium
AATTACATAAAAGCAGGCACTATAAAGCATTGGAGAAAATACCGAAAACAAGCTATTTTTTCCTACAGGTTGCTAACAAGCAGATGGCGTAAACTGCCTAATTTCATTATCATCGGCGCTCAAAAAGGCGGAACAACCTCACTGTTTTACTATTTAAAACAACACCCTGAGCTAACATTTGCAAGAAGAAAAGAAGTTTACTTTTTTAATTTAAATTACGAAAAAGGCTTAAATTGGTACAAAAGTTTTTTTCCTTATACCTCAAACCAAAACATAACAGGAGAGGCTACACCCTCGTATCTTTTTTACCCCAAAACAGCAGAACGGATACAATCAGTTTTGCCAGATATAAAGTTCATTGTGCTGTTGCGAAATCCTGTGGATCGGGCTTATTCAGGCTATGCCATGGGTAAAAAGCGTAAAACAGACCAGGCAACCAGCTTTGAAGAAGCCATTGAATTTGAACTAAAAGAACTGGAAAAATATAATGACCCTAATAATTACAGCTATGAACGACATAATCTTTTTTACCTCGAAAGAGGGAAATATTACAGTCAGATACTACATTGGCTAAAGCTGTTCAAACGAGAACAGTTCCTTTTTATTAAAAGTGAGAATTTTTTTCAATTTCCTGAAAAAGAATTGGAAAAAGTATATCAGCATATTGGCATATCTACTGTTTTCCCAGAAGATTTATCAAAGCGAAATCCGGGTAAATACCAACAAATTAAACCCGAAACCCGACGCAGGCTGGAAAACTATTTTGAAGAAGAAAATAAAAAACTGACTGAACTGCTTGGCGATGAATTTACTTGGCCAAGGTCAGGCATTACACAAACTAAACAGACACACTAGAACATGTACCTGCTCCCACATACCATTCAACGATCTGCGCTCCGCTTCCCTGAGCGAGAGGCTTTCTGTTGTGGGAATAAACAACTTAGCTATGCCGAACTAGTACATCAAAGCAACCAATTAGCCCATCTACTTATAAATTGCAATGTGCAAAGAGGAGACCGGGTTGGCATCTATATGAATCGCTGTATAGAAACGGTCGTCGCTGTTTATGGAATCATGAGTACTGGTGCTGCTTTTGTTCCGCTTGATCCACATGCACCAGCTAGTCGTACTCAATTTGTACTTAATGATTGTGGTATAAAATGTCTCATAACAACACCCGCTCAAAAACGGACACTCAAGGAGGTTATTAGCAAGGACTCTCCCCTACTCCACATTTTAGGTATTGATGATATTACTGGCTTTGAGGGCTATGCATGGACAAACATCCTTTCTGGCCCTACAACTGAAATTAACAGGCGTATTCAAGCTGATGATCTGGCTTATATCATGTATACTTCCGGCACAACTGGTACACCTAAGGGCATCATGCACACGCATTACAGTGGACTGAGTTATGCAAAACTATCCGCTGATTTGTATCAGATAAAGCCTGAAGACAGATTGGCCAACCACGCAGCATTACATTTCGATATATCGACAATGGGCTATTTTACGATGCCCTTTGCTGGCGGTACAACGGTTATTATTCCTGACATGCACACCAAATTGCCCGCCAGCATGTCGCAACTGGCAGAAAAAGAACAGGTCACTATCTGGTATTCTGTTCCGCTTGCCTTGATACAAATGCTGCAAAGAGGTGTGCTGGAAGAGCGTAATTTAGCGTCTATACGCTGGGTTTTATACGGTGGAGAGCCTTTTCCTGCCAAACATCTTCGCGCCTTGATGCAGCTATGGCCGCAAGCTACTTTTTCTAATGTATACGGTCCGGCGGAGGTTAATCAATGTACTTATTATAATTTAACTGAATTGCCCGAGGTGGGTTCGAGTATTCCGCTTGGCGCAATATGGAACAATACCGATTCACTGATATTAAACGACGATGACGAGCCTGCAAAGAAAGGCGAAGCAGGTGAATTACTAATTCGCTCAGCCACCCGCATGAAAGGCTACTGGGGCAGACCTGATTTGACCGAAAAAGGTTTTTATAAGCTGGAAAAAGCGCCCGGCTGTACAGATATTTATTACAGAACCGGTGATTTGGTCTACATCAGAGAAGATGATAAACTGATGTTTCTTGGACGCAAAGACCGACAGATCAAAACGCGTGGCTATCGGGTAGAATTGGATGAAGTAGAAGCACACCTGACTGCCCATAATGCGATTCAGGAAGCTGCTGTTTACCCGATAAGAGACGAAGATAGTTTGTATATTGAAGCCGTTGTTATTGCAAAAAGCGAAACGGACGAAGAAGCCTTGAAACAACATTTAAATAGCTTGCTGCCTTATTACGCTATTCCCCGAAAAATCAGTTTTAAAAATGAGATTCCCAGGACAGCAGCCGGGAAAATCGATCATAAATTACTACAAAGTTATTCAGCATGAATACCACAATAAGTACTTATATTGAAAAAGAGCTGGTCGGCAAACCCGACTTCAAACTCGATGCACAGGAAGACCTGCTGGGAAGTGGTCTGGTAGATTCGATGGGCTTGATGCGTCTGATCGCTTTTATTGAAAAAGAGTTTGACATTAAAGTGCCGCCTACAGATATGGTGATTGAGAATTTTGCTAATGTGGAGGCTATCAGCAACTATGTAGCGAACAGGGGCTAAAAAACACTATGAAAAATAAGCTGACACAAAGCCAGTTATTGTTGTGGACAGGGCAGCAAATGCACCCCAATACCCCGCTCTACAATATGATATTCGCTTTTGATATAGCAGGAGCTATTGATGAAATGACTTTTCAGCAGGCATTTCAGGAACTGATTCGGCAGAGTGATGCTTTGAGAACGGTTTTTCAGGTCATTGAGGGAGCACCACAGCAGACTGTTTTGCCTGAGATGTCATATCAGATGGACATGCTCGACTGGTCTAACCAAGAAATCAATGAGGGGCGATTGGAGGGCTGGCTGGCAGAACGAAATCAACGCATTTTCGACCTGTCTGTCTGCTTATTTGACTCGGCTCTTATCAAATTATCTAAGGAACATTATATCTGGTATTCCAGCCAACACCACCTGATCTCTGATGCCTGGTCAGCTTCTGTGCTTTATAAGACGATGTCGGAGCTATATGCTTTGGCATTGCAGGATAAACTGGCTGAAGCTACTCCGATACCACTTTTTCAACAATACATTTTCCACGAAAATAAAGCATATTCAAATGGACGATCCACCAAAGAATACTGGCAGGAACAATCGGCAGGATTACCGCCATCTCCCCGCCTGTATGGAATGTCTGACACGGTTCAGGGCATAGCGACCACGCAGTCTGAAAGGATCGTATTTCATTTAGGTGCCGAACGTTCAGCACAACTTCGTCAAGTCGCCAATGAGCCGGATATTAAAGCCTGGACTCAGCATTTGTCACTTTTTAATATCTTCGCAACGGTGCTGTTTAGCTGGCTGAATCGTATCAGTGGTCAGCAGGAATTAGCCATTAGTACGCCTGCTCACAATCGCCCAACGCCGGATTTTAAGAATACGCCCGGTGTTTTTATTGAGTTATTCCCCTTAAGGGAAACGATTCAGGAAGACGATACTTTCGGTTCATTATTTCAAAGGGTTCGCAACCATACTTTTGAGTTTTTGAAACATGCGGAGTCTGGTCTTGCCAGCCCTGAATTGAACAAAAATATCAACGTAGTACTCAACTATGTACACGCTACTTTTGAAGATTTTAACGGTTTCCCGACGACTCCAAAGTGGCTGCATCCCGACCATGCCGACCCCGGACATGCCTTGCGTTTGCAGGTGGTCGATTTTAAAAATACGGGAGAGATACAATTGTATTTTGATGTAAATAGCAGTCAGCTACCAAAGCTAATCAAAGACCGAATTGCCAGTCATTTTATTAGTTTGCTGGATGCTTTTATTGCTGACCGTTCGCAGTCTATTTACAAAGAAAGTTTAGTATACCCGGAAGAACACAGGTTTATTCAACAGATGTTCGGACTTGACAACTGGAATGATAAACTGCCCAATATTGATGATAAAATCAGCGTTTTAGAGCTGTTTCATCAGCAAGTCGAAGAGGCACCTGATGCTGTTAAACTAGTGCATAAAAGCCGACAGATTACCAATAAACAGCTTAATGATGATGCCAGTCAACTAGCTGCTTATTTACAAGAAAAAGGACTAGGAGCAGGTGATCGGGTTGCCATTTATACGAGGCGTTCTATTGATCTATATATTGGTATTTTGGCGGCTTGGAAACTGGGCGCCAGCTATATCCCTATTGCGACAGACTATCCTGCACAACGTGCCAATTATATGCTGAATGATGCTGAGGCTGCTGTATTACTGACGCATGGCGAACTAGGCGATGAGGTCGATTTTCCAATAGAAAAAATAGTTCGGTTCGACAAAGATGCTGAGCGGATTAATAAGGCTGAAAAACAGCAAATCCCAGACAATACAGAGGGTACAGCTTACATTATGTACACCTCCGGATCTACCGGGCAACCTAAAGGTGTTGTAATCGAACAGGACTCATTGAGCCATTATATACAGACTGCCCGACTGCTGTATACACCGATGCCAAAAGCCAGAATTCCCCTGTTTACTTCTATTGGTTTTGATCTGACGGTGACTTCGTTGTTCATTCCATTGATTGGTGATAGTATCGTACATATTTACGAAGAAAACGACAATGGACCTGACCTGGCGGTGCTGGATGTTGTGAAAGATAATCAAAGCGATTTTATTAAGCTGACGCCTTCTCATTTGGCTTTATTGCGGGGCAATCAATATGCCGACTCGGCTATTAAGACCATGATCGTTGGCGGAGAAGATTTCAGGACTGACCTGGCGATTAGTATACAAAATATCTTCCCGGCTCATTTGAAAATATATAATGAATACGGGCCTACTGAAGCTACTGTAGGCTGTGTTTTGCACCAGTTTGAACTCGATAAAACACCACAATCCTCTGTCCCTGTAGGGCGTCCGATGCCAGGTGTTCAGGCTTTTATTCTGGACAAGCATGGTTATCCTGTTCCGCAGGGTGTTATTGGTGAATTGCATATAGCTGGCAAAGGGCTGGCGAAAGGTTATTGGAATAGAGAGGAATTGACCAAAGAGAAATTTATAACAGACAATCCTCTGTGTTCACGTATGTACAAAACAGGCGATCTGGCCCGTTTGAATGAGCATGGAAGTATAGAGTATCTGGGCAGAGTGGACAGACAGATCAAGTTGAGTGGACGCCGGATAGAATTGGGTGAAATTGAAGCGGTACTGAATACACGATCCGGTATTAATAACTGTGCTGTCGTATTGAAACAACAAATAAAAGATGCTGATAATCCTGACCATAATTGTATAAAATGCGGACTTCCGTCCAATTATCCAACCGCAGCGTTTGATGAAAACGGAGTTTGCAATCTCTGTACTTCATTTGAAACTTATCAGGAACGGGCAAGGCGTTATTTCAAAACACCGCCCGAGCTACAAGCTATTTTTGACAGTAAAAAAGGACATGGCGGCGAATATGATTGTCTGGCATTGCTGAGTGGCGGGAAAGACAGTACTTATGTGCTGGGACAACTGGTAGAAATGGGCTTAAAGCCCCTCGCTTTTACACTGGATAACGGTTATATTTCCGAACAGGCGAAAGATAATATCAGGCGTGTAGTAAAAGCCATTGGAGTGGATCATGTATTTGGCACTACACCGGCTATGGATGCCATTTTTGTGGACAGCCTGCAGAGGCATAAAAATGTCTGTAATGGCTGTTTTAAAACCATTTATACGCTTAGTACACAAATTGCCTTAGAGAAAAAAATTCCCTTTATTGTTACTGGTCTGTCGCGTGGGCAGTTCTTTGAAACCCGTCTGACGGAGGAATTATTTTGGAAAGAAGATGTAGATATTCAGGCGATAGATGATATTATTCTCAATGCCAGAAAAGCCTATCACAAGGTAGATGATGCCGTCAATCAGTTGATGGATGTATCTATGTTTGAAGATGAAAGTGTTTTTGAAAAGGTACAATACGTCGATTTTTATCGCTATACCGATGTCAGTCTGGATGAAATGCTGGAGTATCTGGATAAGCAACTTCCCTGGGTGCGTCCGACGGATACAGGGCGTTCTACGAATTGTTTGATTAATCAGGTCGGCATATTTGTACACAAAAAAGAAGAAGGCTATAGCAACTATGCTTTCCCATATAGCTGGGATGTGCGGATCGGTCACAAAACCCGGGAAGCTTCGCTGGATGAGATCAATGAAGCTATTGACGAAAGGGAAGTCAGGCGTATTATGGCTGAGATTGGCTATGAAGACAGCGATGCCTCTGCCCGACAAATGCTAGTTGCTTATTATACAGGTGAGGCAGTTGCTTTGGCAGATTTGAAAACATATTTGGCGAAAAGCCTGCCCGAATACATGATTCCTGTGCATTTTGTTCATCTGGATGACATGCCGCTAAGTCCGAACGGAAAAATAGACCGAAAAGCTTTGCCCGACATCTCGGCAGCATCTGTTGAAAGTGTTGCCGAATACGTGGCAGCGGAAAATGAATTTGAAGAAATACTGGTCGATATATGGCAGGAAGTCCTGAATATTGAGCGCATCGGTACGCAGGATAATTTTCTGGCATTGGGTGGTACTTCGCTTGCCGCAATACGCCTGGCAGCCCGTATGGAGGAAGCTTTTGAACTGGAAGTGCCGGTCAATAAAATATTTGAGTTGCCGACTATAGCTGAGTTGGCGGCTGATATAGAAAGTACTATTTTGATGTTGTTGGAAGAAGATGATAAGCATTAAACACGTTCTAAGAAATGTCCATAGTCGATGGTCGATAGTCCATGGTTGAAGTAAAAAGCAAATATGAAACACATCATGCTCATTACCACAGGACTGACCGGCATACTAAATGCCAGTTTCGAAGTCGTGGACCGCTTGCAGAAAGCCGGTTATCGGGTGACTTATGCCTGTCCGCATGATGTACGAGAGCGTGTAGAAACGCAAGGTTTTACTTATGTACAATTGAGGCCTGTTCAGCAACAGCCTGCTCCTGCACTTTCTCCTTCTTTATCCAGATTTCAGCGTATATATCAGACTGTTTTTAAGGCTGGCTGGCGGCGTAGAATGGCTATAGAAAGGCTGGGTATGGAACAGTTTGAGCAGCTACTGAAGGACATAAAACCCGACCTCTTATTACTGGATATGGAATTGCATGAGCATATTGTCACTGCCTATGCTGCGAAGGTGCCTTTTTTGCTTTTAAGCCAATGGTTTTCTATATGGGAAAGCGCCGGATTGCCGATGCCACAAAGCAGGATTATTCCCGATACCGACCAGGAGGCTGCCGTGCAAAAAGAATGGCGGGAGGACTATGAAAAACGCAGAAAAAAGATTAGGCGACAAGCCTTAAAATCCGGGTATACCGACCGTAGAAGCATTTTGAAATTATATGCTCGACAGAAAGGCTTTCCGGTGGAAGAGTGGCTGCCTTATCAGTGGCCGGGTCCTTTTGCCTATCGCTCTTTGCCTGTATTGAGTATGACGCATGAAGCACTTGAGTTTCCGCATCAATACCGGGAAAATCTGCACTACATAGGGGCGATGGTCTATGAAAAACGCAAGGAAAAAGCTATTGATCCGAACATTGAGGAAAGGCTGAAGCAATTATTTGCGGATAAGCAGAAAAAGAATAAAAAGCTGATCTATTGCTCTAGAACGACGATGGATGCCACAGAAGAATATGAATTTCTGGATAAGATCATACAGGCAGTGTCTGATCGAAAGGATTGGATATTGGTAGCCGGTACAAAGCAGGCATATAAGTATACCGCAACAGATAATATCCATTTATTTGAATGGTTACCTCAACTAGAGGTGCTAAAACATGCAGATTGCTCTGTCAACCACGGCGGTATTCACACGATCAATGAATGTATACATTTTGCTGTGCCGATGTTGGTGTATTCAGGCGGGCAGCATGACCAGAACGGCTGTGCAGCACGCATTGCTTATCATCAACTGGGGATTCGGGGCGATAAGTATAAAGATAGTGTGGAGGATATTCAGCAATATATTGAGGCGGTGATCAGTAATGGGCTTTTTAAGGAAAGGGTATTGCGTGTAAATGAACTTGCATCATCGGAAAAGGATCATTTGTCATTTATCATTAGTTAACTTAAGTTGCGGATAACCGCAACCTGTCCATGGTCGATGGTCAATAGTCCATGGTTATTAAAAAAACACCTCAGTTTTCTTGCTTCGTTACACATGCATTTTGCAACGCAAAATGAAAAACAGAGCATTTTTTCATTACTTTGAAAACAGCCATCGACTGTGGACTATTGATTAAGTTGCGTTATCCGCAACTTGAGTTAGTTAGGTTCGGCATCTTGATTTTCATTTTGATGCGTTTGCCTTATATGTTCAATGATTAATGCACACAATCGAAAATTTGCACCCCATGAGCAGCAATTTGCACCTCATGAACAACAATTTGCACCCCATGAGCAGCAATTTGCTGCTCAGACCTCCGGTGTCGGAGCCTAGTGGCTTCGGCGTCGCAGCCCAAGGGCAGCAATTTGTACCCCAAAGGCAGTAATTTGCTGCTCAGGTCTCTGATGTCGCAGCCTGGGGTTTCGGGCTTGCATCTCAGTAGCTTCGACTTTCTAGCCC
>JAHDFX010000242.1 GCA_020627965.1 Saprospiraceae bacterium
TTCCGCTTAATGGGCCGCCCCAATTCGATGCGGGTATGTTCACGAAATATTTACCAGGCGACAAATTGTTGAAACCGTATTCTCCGCTGCCGTCGGTCACATCACTGGCAACAAACATATCTGCACCTATTGTCAACATCTCGTCGCCATCCATGTCTTTGTACAGCTCCACTGTTACTCCATCGATAACCGGTTCACCCGCATCACGGAAACTGTTGTTGTTGAGGTCTTCCCAGACTAAGTTACCGATCCGCATCTGGGCAGGTGGCGCATAAAAACCAAAATCTATCGAAAGGTTAGTATTGTTGTCAGGATCACCATCATTAATAGGTTCTCCATTTTCAGTTAAAGTGATAATAGAACTGATCACTCCAAATTGTCCGGCTTGTTGGGTGTCGCTACCGTGATCTCGATTATTGGTGTCACTGTCTGACAAGACAGCCCCTGTACTATTGCACAAACCATCCAAAACGCCAGATTGAGCTTGGAAATTCCCAGGATTTACACGAACTAAATATTTACCTTCTGGTAAATTGTAAAAGGAGTAATCCCCATCTCCATTCGTTTTAGTAGTCGCTATATTCGGATCTTCAGTAGAATTAAATATGCCATCACCATTATCTACAAAAAGATCTAGCTCCACTTCGTTGATGCCAGTTTCGTTGGCATCTTTAATGCCATCATTATCGGTATCCAACCAAACCAAATCGCCTAGCTGTAGTTTCCCCCCCAATCCTTCGTCTTCACAGTTTTTATCCGCTCCGTGAACTTTAATGATCCACCAGTCGTAACCAGTACCATCCCCATCTTCTGTAATATCATCGGATTCGACTACCAAATAACCAGTAGTGACCAATACAATATTGCCGTCTGGTTGTTCTATAGGCATCGGGCTAGATTCTCTACTATCTCCTCCTTGAGAATTTTGCCATATTTCATTACCAGTAGTTGCGTCAAGTTTTACAATCCAAGAGTCTAAGTCACTTCCTTTCAGAGGACTGGTTTTAGTTCCGGACACACCTGAGAAAGAATGCCCCGTTACAAGTAAGTTGCCATCATTTGTTACGATGGCATCAGAGCTTAGTTCATTAGCAGAACCACCTAGTGACTGTTGCCATAACACATTTCTAGAAGCATCCATTTTAATAATCCAGTAATCTCTTCCACCATTGGTCATAACTGTTTTATCATTTTCAACGCCTGCACTATTATAACCTACGAGGTACATACTACCATCTGGGTTAATAATAGCTTCGTTAACCACTTCTGCTTGAGTAGTCCCAAAGGTTTCCTGCCATTGTATTGTACCTGTCGCATTGATTTTGACTAACCAATAATCAAAACTTCCAATATTGGCTTCAGTCTTATTTCCAGAAACACCAGACATACTTTCTCCGAATATAATATAACCGCCATCAGATGTTGCTTTAATCTTTGAACATCTATCATAGGCGCTACCACCATATAACTCCTCCCATTGAAGTACTCCCGAACTATTTACTTTGATCACCCAAATATCTCTTGAACCTTGCATCACTCCTGAAACGTCACCAGATTCTGAAGAAGCTACAAAGCCGGCGATCACAAAATCTCCATTAGCGTCTTCAATAGGTACACCAGCAGAATCAAGATTATCTCCCCCATATTTATTTTCCCAAGTAACATTCCCGTTCACATCCAATTTTATCAACCAATAATCATTTCTATTAACTGGATCATCATAAACAGCAGTTACTAAATAACCTCCATCTGAAGACTGTATAACCCCTACACCATAATCATTACCTGTGCTACCGAATGTTTTTTGCCATTCTTCTATTCCTAAGAAATTAAACTTGGCAACCCATACATCATTGCCTCCAGCATTAGATTCAGTCATATCCATAGACACTGGAGAATCAGTCAAACCAACAACAATAAAGCCTCCGTCATTTGTAGAATACACATCTCTTATATAATCATCTCCTGATCCTCCAAAAGTAAAGTCCCAAATTCTTGAGCCTGCTTTTGCATTACATAAGAACAGACCAAAATCTACAGAAAGGTTGGTATTATTATCGGTATCACCATCATTTACAGGTTCCGCCCCTAAACTTAATGTGACCGGAGCACTTACAATTTGGTAACCCTTAGTTTCACCATTATTATCATTGTTGGTATTTGTATCTGGATCAGGAACAGGATCAAGCCCTCTAGTAGGTATATACCCATTTAAGAACCCCGTTTCCATATCAAAATTCCGAGCATCAATAACAACGATATAATCACCAGCCAATAAGCCGGGGAATAAATAATTACCTGAAAAATCAGTAACAGTTTTATCAATCAACACATCAGCAGGAGTACAATCTCCACTACCATCCGTATCTTCAAAAAGGCTCATTTTAACTCCGGCAATCCCTCCTTCACTATCCGATACCTTATATATACCATCTTCTACCTGTTCTTCAAAAACAAGATTACCTAGTGTTAAGGTAGGTACTGTATAAAAACCAAAATCAATTGTTAAGTTACCATCGGCATCGTCTCCATCATTTGTTGGTTCAGTGCCTTCAGCGATTGAAACTATATCACTTCTTACACCATCAACTTTAAAAGTAGGGGTCGATATACCATGGTTTTGGTTATTCACATCACTATTAGATGTGACCGTCAAAGTGGAGGTAGGAAAATACCCTGCCAATGGCTTTCCAGATTCAAAATTACTATCCGGAATACGAACAAAATAATCACCATCTGGTAGGTTCTCAAATAAATAATTACCTGAACCATCAGTTGTCTTTACCCCAAATAAACCATCTCCTGAATCAGGGTCAGGATTAAAAACACCATCTCCATCATCATTATACAATTCAACGGTTACATTATAAAAGCCACTTTCACCTGAATCTTTAACACCATCGTTATCCGTATCTTCCCAAACTAAATTACCTATCCTTCCCGTTCCACGATCACAAAAGGTATTACCGATCAAAGCAATATCATCTACACGGAAGAATGGGTGTCCTTCCCCATTGTTCCAAAAACGAATTTCAAAAGTAATCGTCTTTCCAGCCCATACTTTCGTATTCACCAAATCAGGAAAAGGCACATAGAATTTATTCCATGTGTCCGTATTAGACAAAATAGGGCTACTATAAATCTCAGGGCCATATAGATTCCCGTCATGAATGACCAACCGATAGTTCGCCACAGAGTTGGGCTGGAATAAACCACTCATATTTACCTGTCCTGCTTCAAAATAAATTCCTTGAATATCTGGTTCGGAATCCACTGCAAATAAAAAACTAAGTGATAAATTATCAATAATTGTAGATCCTCCATTATACACAACAGGGGTCACTTCAGAAGTACCGATCTGAGGAAAACACCTCGCATTCAACCCACCTGGGTCAAAACTATCATCCTGACTAATAGACCCTGTACTTTCCGTTTGCATTACAGGTACCTTCGGATCAGGCCCCCCTACACTTGGAACGGTCATCCCTACAAAAGTCATACAATTCTCGGTTGCCTCATTGCGATACATCCCATCATTCAAACCTCCCTCAAAAGTATGGGCATATAAAAAATTGGATTTGTAAAAGGCATTTTGCCCATATCCAATAGATAAAAATGTTAGGATTGAAATTGAAATCAGTAATAATTTTCTCATATTTTTTAGTTTTAGGTATTGCGAAACACATCTCAAACACACATGTTTAAGACATCTAAATAAAAACACAATTTCATATTGGTATCTATACCAAATGACTAAAACCGTGCCAATAGAAATCAAAAATCCTGATATTCAAACATTTAACACTCTCAATATTTTTTTTCTTAAGTACAGGACAAAACTTGTAAACTTTGGTGGTTATAAAGTTATATCCTCCCAATTAGGGGCTTTTAAGACCAATGCCACCAAGGTTAAGTAAGGAACATATATACTATCATCGTCAGAGGATATATTTACTGAAAAATATTCCTATTAATATAAACTAATGTTAGCCTCCTTGCAGATAATAAACCAAGCCCTCTAAACTAAACTTGGTTTTCATTCTAATAAACCCACCTTTTTTGCAATTGATACAACTGATTATGATCTAAGAAGCTATTTGAATTTAGCACTTTGAAATTGTTATGACTCTTTTTCCGCCACTCTTCGTTCCAAAAATCCTCATTTAGCTACGGCTAAACTCCGGTTTTTGTGCCTCGATTGACGAAAAAACAGCTTATAACAATTTTCAAAAGCCAAATTCAAATAGCTTCTAAAAAAGAGATAATAATCACCCAGAAATCCAAAAACTAGAAAAATCTTTTTTTTGAAGGTTCAAAAAGCTTAAAAAAACCAAATATACCTTAACAAAAAGTTAAATACCAGAAAGAAAATTTATAATACCCAGCTATTTTATAGCTATTTCGCAGAAAAAAAGGGCAAAAAATACACATACAAATATTTTATAATATATACACATATAAATCATTTCTTCATTTTGCACATTGGACTAAACCCGAACAATTTCTTTATTAACAAAGGTCAATTTTAACACTTCTATTAACTGGTAGATAATAAAATACAGATAAAAATTAACACAAAAAGAGCAAAAAATATTTAGAAATAAAACGGCAATATCCTAAAAAACACCTAATTAATCCATGTCACAAATCGACAATAATTAAACATTGATGAGGTTTTATTGGCAAAGCCTTTGAATAATGAAGTATAGAATTATTTGTATTCAGATTACTTCAAACTATATAATCATGTTTAATTTAGCAAAAAGAATTTTTACACTATCTATCCTAACTATTTGTTGTTTGGGATTAACATTTAGCCTCAATGCACAGTGCGATGTCTTCACTGGAGGCTCCGGTAGTATTACCTCTGGCGGAAGCGGAGGCCCAGCTCAGCATACCGTAAGCGTATCAATGAACGCTTCTTGTGGCTCTTGTTCAACTATAGAATATATGGCAGTAGCTGTTTGCGTTGGTGGCAACTGTTCTACTGGTACAACATACAGTTCAGGTGCTTCTACTTCTGGCAACCACTCTATTTCTATAAACGGAGAAGGCACATGGGAAATTCGCCCATGTTGGAGAAACGGCCCAAGTAGCCCTTGGTGTGGTGAAAATGGCATTGGTACAGTAACCGTTACTCCCCAAGGTTGCAACTTCGGGGTAACTACACCTGCTAATACTTCAGCATCAGCTGGAAGTAGCGTAACTATTTCTGCAACTCCTTCAGGAAGTGGTGTAGCTCCTTACACCTATAGTTTCTCAGGAGGAGGATCCCCTGCAACACAATCTAGTGCAAGTAGCTCATTTACGACTACTTATGCAACTGCAGGCAATTATACCGTTTCTGTTTCTGTTACAGATGCTAACGGATGTACTGCAAGTGACAATACAACCGTAACCGTAACGGACGGCTGTAATGCTAGTGCAGGATGGGGTATAACAAATAGAAGTGCCGATACAGGAGCAACGATCAATTATACTGGTCCATCTTTCTCTGGGTTCAACTATTCTTGGTCTGCAGGGTCTGGATCACCTGCTTCTGGCTCTAGTCAAAATTTTTCTACTTCATTTGGAACTGCTGGATCATACACGGTATGTTTGACTGTTACCGATCAGAACGATCCAACTTGTACACATACCAATTGTGGTTCAGTAACTGTTTCTGACCCTGTTGCAGGATGTCCAGCTACGGGGGATTACACAGTATCTGGTGGCCCTGCAGGTGGAAATGGTTGCCCATCAACACAATATGCATTCAGTACAACTCCTGGTCCGTCTGGTACAACTTACTCATGGACGGCAGGTAGTGGTAGCTTTGTAGGTCCTTCTTCTGGATCATCAGTAAATGTTAGTTTCCCAGATGTTACAGGTGCTTATACGGCTTCTGTTTGTGTTACGGTTACAGAACCAGGTTGCCCAGGCGTTACAGATTGTAAATCAATTAACATCGCTGACTCTTGCGGTGGCGGTGGCGGTGGATGTGCCGGTTCTACTTTAAGTGTTACAGCTACTGGTTCTTGGGTATGCCCTGATGACACTGGTTCTGTTTCTGCTTCTAGTACGGGAGGTGTTGGTTCAGTCACTTATGCTTGGAGTAGCGGTGCGACTAGCGGGTTATCTGCTGGATCATATACCGTAACAGCTACAGATAGCAATGGATGTACTGCAACTGCAACTGCAACTGTTGTTGACGAAGGATGTGGCGGTGGAGGCGGTTCTTGTATCGCCAACATCAACAGTGTAATCCCTTCTGATGCTTCTTGCGGATTAAGTGATGGTAGTGTTCAAGTAAGTGCCAATGGACTAGGAATTTTATTTGGTTTCTCTTTATATGATGGCGATCCAAACAACCCAAGTGGATGTGGTTTCTTCCAACCTTGTACTGCAATCCAAACAAATACAACTGGAAACAACACAGTAACTTTCAACAACCTAGCAGCAGGTACTTATTGGGTAAGAGCTAGCTATGGTTCTGGTACAGAATCATGTCAAGATACAGAAACTTTCACTATAGAGGAAAACTGTTGTGCATTGACCGTTGAAGCTAATGGTTCTTATGACTGTACCACACTAGGTACTGCTACTGCTACAACAAGCAATGCGACTGGTACAGTAACCTACAGCTGGAGCAACGGTGCATCTGGAGCAACGGCAACTGGCCTTGCACTAGGTACTTACACCGTATCTGCAACTGATGACAACTGCACTCAAACAACTACAGTAACGATCTCTGAGCCAGCAGGGGGGTGTGGATCTTGTACTTTGACGGTTAACACAAGTGGCTCATACGATTGTAACTCTGCTCAAGGCCAAGCAACTGCTAGTTCTGCAAATGCTTCTGTAGCTGCTACTTATGCTTGGAGCAACGGTGGCACAGGCAATACAATTACAGGTCTTGCTTTAGGCACCTATACTGTAACTATAACTGATGGCAGTTGTACAGCTACATCTTCTGTTACAATCACAGAACCTGCTGGTGGTTGTGCAGGCTCATGTTCTTTGGAAGTAAGCGCTACTAGTTCTTGGGATTGTAACACTGGTACAGGTTCAGCAACTGCAACTGTAACGGGAGCAACTGGTACTGTAACATACGCTTGGAGCAATGGTGACACTGGCGCCACTATTACAGGCTTAGCCGCTGGTGCTTACACGGTTACAGCAACCGACGACAACTGTTCTGTTACCACTAAAGTTTCTGTAGCAGAACCTAGTGGTGGATGTGGTGGATGTGCAATGACTTTAAGTATTACAGGAGATTACAATTGTGAGCGTGATGCGGGTACTGCAACGGTAACTCCATCTAATACCACAGGAACAGTTTCTTACTTATGGAGCAACGGAGCAACAACCGCTTCTATTACAGGTCTTTCTACTGGTGCATATGCCGTAACAGTAACTGATGATAATTGTAGCCAAGTTACAGCTGTAATGATTACAGAACCTGTTGGGGGCTGTATAGACAATACTTGTCCTTATGATGTAGATGCCTTTGCTACCTTTGACTGTAGAACAAATACAGGTACTGCTGGAGTAATCGTAAGTAAGGCAATTTACTCTTGGAGTACTGGTGCAACGACTTCTTCTATAACGGGTCTAGCTGCAGGTACTTATACCGTAACTATTACAGCTGATGGTTGTACAGTCATTCATAGTATCACTGTTTCACCTGAAAACAATGGTGTCTTTGCTGAGATCATAGGTTCTAATACAGGGAATGGTTTTGAAACACAAACTTATGTTACTCCGGTTGTAGATGGTGCTACTTACGCATGGAGCGTAGATGGTGGCGTTGGTTCTAGTACTACGAATGCCATTGATGTATATTGGACTTCTACAGGTACCAAAAGACTATGTGTTACAGTAACTTCTGCTGATGGTTGTACCGCTTCAGATTGTATTGAAATCATTATTGCAACATTACCTGTTGAATTCACAAGCTTCAATGGTACTGCTCAAGGAAGAAATGTACGTTTGGATTGGGCGACTGCCTCTGAGACCAATAATAGTTATTTCAGTATTGAGCATAGCACTGATGGCATAGACTTTAGAAGTGTAGGATCAGTAAGAGGAAATGGTACTACTGTTAATCCTCAGTACTATGAGTTCTTGCATGATCAAGCAATCATAGGAAATAACTTCTACAGATTGAAGCAGGTTGATTTTGATGGTACATACCAGTACTCTAAAGTAATTACAGTATCATTCAACAAGCAAGTTGGACATAAATTAAAAGTATATCCAAATCCTATTTCTGCAAATAATGCCTTTAACATCAAATTAGAAAGTAGTGCAGATAGTGGAGATGCTCAAGTTATCATTTACGATATGTATGGCCAGCAACTTTATACTGAAGCAATCAATGTCATCGAAGGATTAAATGAAATGCGTTTGGATGCAAATCAATTCCCTTCAGGTGTATTAATAGTAAATGTACAATTTGAAAATGGAAAAACAATTTCTCAAAAATTGCTTATTCAAAAATAATTGATATTAGTTTGAAGTCCCCTTTTGGGTAAATTAGAGGCTGTCTCAAAAGTAGGCAGCCTCTTTTTTGTTGGATTCCATTGGAACTAAATTGAATAAGTGATCTGTTAGTTGTAAAAACATT